>DASSAT010000762.1:0-16394 GCA_035699305.1 Fimbriiglobus sp.
GCCGGGCGGTGCAGCACGCCCACCAGAAGGGCGTCATCCACCGCGACCTCAAGCCGACCAACGTACTCGTCGCCATCCAGGACGGCCGGCCAGTGCCGAAGGTCATCGACTTCGGCGTCGCCAAGGCGTTGAACGCCAAACTCGGCGACCGGACCGTTTACACCGAACTCGGGGCGGTGATCGGGACGCTGGAGTACATGAGCCCGGAGCAGGCGGAGCTGTCGGCGCTGGACGTGGACACCCGGGCCGACGTGTACGCCCTGGGGGCGATGCTCTACGAGTTGCTGACCGGCAGCACGCCGCTCTCCCGCGACCGGCTCAAGGCCGCCGGGCTGGCCGAGGTGTTGCGGCTGATCCGAGAGGAGGAGCCGCCGAAGCCCAGTACCCGGCTGAGCCAGTCGAAGGAGGAGATCGCCGGTCTTGCCGCGAAGCGGCGCACCGAGCCGGGTCGGCTGACGAAGCAGGTGCGCGGGGAGCTGGACTGGATCGTCATGAAGGCGCTGGAGAAGGACCGCAACCGCCGCTACGAGACGGCCAACGGCTTCGCAATGGACGTGCAGCGCTACCTGGCCGATGAGCCGGTGCAAGCCTGCCCGCCGTCGGCCGCGTATCGCCTCAAGAAGATCGTGCGGCGGAACAAGGGGCCGATGCTGGCGGTGAGCCTGGTGCTTCTCGCCCTCGTGGCCGGCATCGTCGGCACGGCCTGGCAGGCACTGCGGACCGAGCGGGCCCGGCAGGCGGAGGCCGAGCGGGCCGAGGGGGAGCGTTTGGCCGCCGAGGGGGAACGAAAGGCCAAGGAACGGGCCGAGGCCAACTTCGCTATGGCCGACGAGGCGGTCGGGCGTTTTATGGTGGCGATCACCGACGACCCGCAACTGAAACAGCCGGACTTCGACCCGCTGCGCAAGAAGTTGTTGGAGCCCGCCGTCCCGTTCCTCCAGAAGATTGCCGACCAGCAGAGCGACGACCCGGAACGCGAGGCCGATCGCGGCGCTGTGTACATTCGGCTGATCAACCTGCGCCTGTCGCTGGACGAGCACGAGGCCGCCCTCCGGGACAGCGAGGCGGCACGGGACCTCTTCGTCCGCCTCAACAAAGCCTTCCCGGACGTACGGAGGTACCGCCACGGGCTAGCCTCCTGCCTGACCACTCGGGCCATCGCGCTGGAGCGCCTGGTGAGGCTTGGAGAGTCGGAGGCGGACTACCGGCGGGCCGTGGACCTCAAGGACCGTCTGGCCGCCGAAGTCCCCGGCAACCCGGCCGCCCGCCACGACCTGGCCGAGAGCCGCAACAACCTTGGCGCCCTGCTGCAATTGGTGAACCGGGGTGATGAGGCGGACGCCGAGTACCGGAAGGCGCTGGACATTCTGACGGAACTCACCAAGCGGTATCCGGACGAACCAAAGTATCAACAGAAACTCGCCAAGTACGACAACAACCTGGGAATCCTGTCTCTGGACAAGCGGGAACACAAGGCGGCAAGCGCCGCCTTCCGCCGGGCCGTGGACGTCCTGGAGCCGCTGGTCGCCAAGTTCCCCGACGAATCGGAGTATCGCAGCGACCTGGCCCTGTACCACAACAACCTGGGTCGAGCCCTCGACGCACTCGGGCAATTCTCACCAGCGGAAGCGTCCTTCGGCCGGAGTGCAGACAGCATGGCGCAACTCGCCGACCGGTACCCCGCCGTGACGCGGTTTCGATACCATCAGGCCGAATACCTCGACAAACGGGCCGGCCTCCTGACGCGCCTCTCGCAGCACGCGAAGGCGGAAGGGGCCATCCGCCGGGCCCTGGACATCCGGACGAAGCTCCCCGCCAACTACCACAACTGGCGGGAGGCCCGCTGGGGCCTGGCCGAGTGCCACAACAAACTGGGGGATGTCCTGTCGAACCAGGGGAAGTTCTCGGAGGCGGAGGCCGCCTACCGCCAGGCCGTGGACATCGCGGCGAAGCTCGCGAGCGACCACCCCGACGACAAGTGCTACGTGTTGTTGGCCAGCTGTCAGCTGGGGCGGGGCATCGCGCTCGCGAACCAGCAAAAG
The DNA here is from genome assembly GCA_035699305.1 of Fimbriiglobus sp. Taxonomy (GTDB): domain Bacteria; phylum Planctomycetota; class Planctomycetia; order Gemmatales; family Gemmataceae; genus DASSAT01. Next base: position 2,043 of record DASSAT010000762.1, read on the forward strand.
TTCCGGGAAGCGGAAGAGGCCTTTCGCGAGGCCGTGCTCACGTCGGAGAAGCTGAGCGCGGACCCCGACTCACAGAACATGAAGGCCGCGTGCTACGACGGCCTGGGCAACGCGCAGATGGACTTGAACAAGGTCCCGGACGCGAAGGAGTCATACCTCAAGTCCCTGGAAATTAAGGAGAAACTCGCCGAACGATTCCCCATGGTACGGGATTACGCCGTGGGTCTCGGCGCCGCTTACTGCAATTACGCACACCTCCTCAGCGACTCTGGTCAGCCGAAAGCAGCTCTGGCCTGGTACGACAAGGCGATCGCACAGCTCAAACCCGTGGTGGACGGCGAAAAGCGTCTGGTCGCGGCCCGTGAGTTCCTGCGCAACAGCTACTACGGACGAGCGGTTGCATTCTCTCGGCTGGACCGGACAAACGAGGCAATACCTGACTGGGAAAGCGCCTTGAAACTCGACGATAGCAACAGGCGTCACGTGCTCCAGTCGGGATTAGCACATTCGAAGCTGCTTAAGTCCCGGAAAGACAAGAACGCCGCCGGCTGCCTGGCGGCCGCCGCCGAGTACGAGGCCGTGAAAGGGACCGACGCCGGGTGGCTGTACGACGCGGCCTGCAACCGCGCCCTCTGTGCAGCCGTGATCCCGGACGATCCGAAGACGCCGCCGGCCGACGCCGCCGGCCTCGCCAAGGAGCAGGCCGACCTGGCGATGGCCTGGCTGCACAAGGCCGTCGCCGCAGGCTTCAGTAACGCCTCGCACATGAAGCAGGACAAGGATCTCGACGCGCTCCGCGAGCGTGCGGACTTCAAGAAGTTGCTTGCCGAACTGGAGAACAAAAAGAAATGACGGTCAGGCCGAGCGGTCTGACCAGCCCGTGAAGTAGAAGCGGCCGGTGGGGTCCTTACCGCCAAGCAAGCCCCCCACCGGCCCGGCACCGCCCCGGCGCACGGTCTGCGCGCCGAGAGGGCCGTCGTCATCCTACGCAGATCACACCCGCGAAGGAGACGACCATGTCATTCCGCTCGATCCTGGCCAGCCTGCGTTCCGTTCCCCCGCTCCCCCGGGCGCGTGCGCCCGGCCGTCGGACCGGGTTCCGCCCGCGGCTCGAACCGCTGGAGGACCGCACGGTCCCCAGCACGGTGCTGAATTTGGCCGACAGCGGCGAAGGTTCGCTACGCCAGGCGGTCCTCGAAGCCAACGCCAATCCCGGCCCTGACGCGATCGACTTCGCCGACGGGCTGGGCGGTACGATCGCCCTGACCGGCGGCCAGCTGAGCATCACCGATGCCCTGACCATCGACGGCCCTGGTGCCGACCTGTTGGCCGTCAGCGGCAACGGCCAGAGCCGGGTCTTCCTCATCAGCGGCGGGGTGACGGTCGCCATCGACGATCTCACGATCACGAATGGTAGGACGGTCGGCGACGGGGGCGGCATCCTGAACACCGGCAGCACCCTGACCCTCGACCGCGTTGTCTTGTCCAACAACCAGGCCGTCGGCGTCGGCGCGCCGGCCGGCCGGGGCAGCGGCGGGGCCGTCGCCAATCGCGAGGGGGCCGCCCTCATCGTCAGCGACAGTCTCTTGACCCAGAACCGGGCGCTCGGCGGCAGCGCTGGCAATGGCTTCGGTGTCGGCGGCGCCATCGCGAATGCTCTTTCCAGCAACCTCACCGTCACCCGCTGTTCGTTCCTCGGCAACCAGGCCAGGGGCGGCAACGGAGGCCGAAGCGGTTTTGGCGGCGGAATCGATAACGGCCAGAGCTCCACCGCCCTCGTCAGTCAGAGCACGTTCGTGGGCAACCAAGCCATCGGCGGTGATGGTGGGGTCATCACTGGCACTCTATCCTTTGAACTCACTGGCGGCGGCATGGGCGGCGCCATCCGGAACGGTGGCGCCACCATCACCGTCGAAGATTCGACGTTGACAGGCAACCAGGCGATCGGCGGCACCGGCGGCAGCGCCGCCAGCACCGCGCGGGACTACGACATCTCCTTCGGTTACGGCGGTGGCCTATTCAATGGTAACGCCGGGACCGTCGTCGTTCGCGGGAGCACCTTCTCGCACAACCAGGCCCTGGGCGGTTCCGACGCGAGCGCTCTCTTCGGCCGCGGCCACGTCGGAGACGGCAGCGGCGGGGGCTTGCTCAACGTCAACGAAGGGACCATGACGATCACGGACAGCACTTTCGATCACAACGAGGCGCTTGGCGGCAACAATAACGTGGGCGGCAGTAGCGCCGAAGGCGGCAGTGGCGCCTTCATTGTCGGCTGGGGCATGGGCGGGGCGATCACCAACGAAGGTTGGTTCAACGGTTTTGGAACGTCCATGATCGCCAGCAATCTGACGCTCACCCACAACCGGGCCGTCGGTGGCGTCGGCAATTCGGGCAACGACCTGGCGGGCAACGGCGTCGGCGGTGGGCTCATGAGTTGGTGGGTCGGGGCCACGACCACGCTCAGCGACAGCACGCTCACGAACAACCAGGCGATCGGCGGTCCGGGCGGCGACGGTCTGGGCGGCGGCCTGGCGAACTTCTTCGGGTCAGCCATGACCGTCTCGGGATGCACCCTCGACCACAACCGGGCTATCGGTGGCGCCGGCGCCGTCGGGGGCAACGGCGGCAATGGCCAGGGCGGTGGCGTTTACAACGAAGCCGGGGCATTCGATGGAGTGTCGTCGCTCCACCTCGTGCAGTGCACGATTACCGAAAACCACGCCAACGGCGGTGAAGGGGGTGAAGGTGGCAGCGACGGCGAGGGAATCGGCGGCGGGGTCTATAACCTCGGACTGTTCGAGTTCGACGACCTGACCTCGATCTTCAAGAACCACGCTTCGACGAGCAACGACGACGTGTTTGATTCTTGAAGTTGAGTGAAAGCGGCCGGTGGGGTCCTTACCGCCAAGCAAGCCCCCCACCGGCCCGGCACCGCCCCGGCGCTCGGTCTGCGCGCCGAGAGGTGTTCACGTCATCGTACCGCAGACCGCTTCCCCGTACAGGAGGAATGCGCCCTGCGGCTCATCTGACCGCGACTGCAACCCGGCGACAGAGCGCTGGGGCACGGGCAAAGGAACAGCCATTCCGTCGGCTTCGTTGGATTGCCAGGAATTGTGCGCCGTTCGATGTTCGGACGGGCACTCGCGGCAGCGTTCTGATGCAAGAAGGCGCTGCCAGTCGCGGTCGCGTTGCGCGCCGCGAACACCAGAAAGGGAAAGATCATGTTCAAGCGAAACTGGAAACTGCTGTCGGCGGGGCTTCTCGTCGCCTGCGCCATCGGGGGATTCGCCCTGAAGTCGGCCTGGGCGACGCCGTCCCGCGATTACAGTGGCGTGCCGGTCGCGCGGCCGGTGGTGGTGGAAGAGTTGCAGATGATTGCCGCTAACCAGACGCACGCGATCGTGCTCAAGACCCGGGGGGAGTGGGAGACGCGGGTCGTGAACCTCCGCATCGGTCCCGGTGGGTACACCGGCTGGCACTCGCACCCCGGACCGGCGTTCGTCATGGTCACGAAGGGGACGTTGACCGTGCTCCAGGCCGACGACCTCGACATCCCCGTCGAGTACCACGCGGGTGAGGGCTTCGTGGAGCAGATCGACAACGTCCACATCGCCTCGAACACGGGCGATGTCGCGGTGGAACTCACCGCGTTCTTACTGATCCCCAAGGGTGCGCCCCCGAGTGTCGATGAGGCGGACCCGCGCGACTGAAGCCCTTCGTTTCTGGCATCACACACGCGGCCGGTGGGGGCCTTGCCGCCAAGCAAGCCCCCCGCCGGCCCGGCACCGCCCCGGCGCTATGGTCTGCGCGCCGGGAGCGCCGACGTCATCTTACCGCAGACCTGCGAAGGAGACGACCATGTTTCACCGCCTATTTCGGTCGCGGAAGCACGAGCGACCGGCGACACAGTTCACCCTGCCGGGCCGCTGGAACAAATCGTTCCTGCAACTCGAACGGCTCGACGACCGGATTGTCCCCAGCTTCAGCCCGGCCGTGAACTACGCCACCGGCATCGGACCCGAGGAGGTGGTCGCGGCCGATTTCAACAACGACGGCGTCCTGGACCTCGCGGTCGCGTACGCCGGCAGCGGAATCGTGATCCCGGACCCCGGCACCGGCGCGGTCAGCGTGCGCCTGGGCAACGCCGACGGCACGTTCGGCGCGGCCATCAACTCCGCCATCGGCCACTCCCCCACCTCCCTCGCGGTCGGCGACTTCAACGGCGACGGCAAGCTCGACCTCGTCACCGGCGACTGCAACTATGGCGGCACGAACACCGACGTGACCGTGCTCCTCGGCAATGGCAATGGCTCGTTCCAGACGCCGGCGAGCATCGACCTGGGCAACCCCTGGTTCGACTACGGCGTGGAGTCCGTGGCCGTGGGCGACTTCAACGCCGACGGCAAGCTCGACATCGTTGCCGCGTTCAACTACTACTACTACCCCTCGTTCGGCTTCTCCTATGGCGAACAAAGCGCCGCGGCCGTCCTGCTGGGCACCGGAACCGGCACGTTTGACGCGCCTCGATGGTCCTTGCTCAACGAGGGGGACACCACCTCCGCGGTCGTGGACGACTTCAACAGCGACGGCAAGCTCGACATCGCCTCGTCCTCCTGGTCGGGCTATATCACCGTCGGTTTGGGTAACGGAGACGGTATGTTCGGCTATCCCACATTCATTTCCGAGTACGAGGGAGGGGGATCGCTGGTCGCAAGCGACCTGAACAACGACGGCCATGTCGATCTGGCGACCGCGAACTACAACGGCACGGCTCTGTTCCTGGGCACCGGGACCGGCTCGTTTGGCACGCCCCATCTCTACGGCAACGGCTACGGATGGGGATACGACCTGACGGCGGCCGACTTCAGCGGCGACGGTGCGATCGACCTGATCGTGACGGACTCCAGCCAGACCGTCGCCGTGCTGCTCGGGGACGGTGCCGGTGCCCTCACATCGGGCGGCGCCATCGCTCCCGTCGGAAATTATCCGGTCGGAGTTGCGGCCGGCGATTTCAACGGCGACGGTTTGATGGACGCGGCGACTGCTAACAGCGCCTCCTACAACGTCTCGGTCTTGCTCAACGACGGCATCTGGTCGGCACCGAACAGCCCCTCGATTTCCGTCAAGGACGTGACCGTCATCGAGGGAAACACCGGCACGACGAGCGCCAGCTTTACCGTGACCCTCTCGGCACCGTCCGTTTCCCAGGTGACGGTCCACTACGACACGGCGGACCTCTCCGCCGCGGCCGGCAGCGACTACCAGGCCGCATCGGGGGACATGACCATCCCGGCCGGTCGGACCAGCGCGACTTTCGTAGTCGCGGTCCTGGGCGACCGCCTCGGCGAGCCGAACGAGACATTCGTCGTCAACCTGAGCAGCCCGACGAATGCGATCATCGCCGACGGCCAGGGCGTGGGCACCATCCGCGACGACGAGCCGCGCATCAGCATCAGCGACGTGACCAAGAGGGAGGGTAACGGCAAGAAGACAACGCTGTTCGTCTTCACCGTCACGCTCTCGGCGGCCTACGACCAGCCGGTGACGATGTCGTACCAGACCGTGAACGGTACGGCGACGACCGGCGACAATGACTACGTCGCCAGGACCGGCACGCTGACCTTCGCCCCCGGCGAGACGACGAAGACCATCACCATCGAAGTCAAGGGCGACAGGAAGAGGGAGGCCAACGAGACGTTCTACCTCGACCTGTTCGGGCTCAGCAGCAACTCGTGGTTCACCAAAAATCGCGGCCTCGGCACGATCCTGAACGACGATTGATCTCACGGTTGTCGAAAGCGGCCGGTGGGATCCTTACCGCCAAGTAAGCCCCACCGGCCCGGTGAACCTCGTCGCGTACTCGCCGGACGGCAAGCGGATGGCGACGGTCTCGATCGACCCGCTGGCCCGGGTGTGGCCGGTGGACCTGATCCCCGAGTTCGAGAAGCGCAAGCCGCGCGAGCTGACCCCCCAGGAGCGCGACCGCTACGAGTTGCCGGCGCGGTGAGAGGCGTTGCGGTCCCCAACCGCCGGTCCCGCCGGGTATAATCCGGGCAGCCAGACCGGGAGGCCACCCATGCCGATGCACGACTGGACCCGCGTGGAAGCGGGCATCTTCCACGACTTCCATCACGAGTGGATTTCCGAGATCAAGCGGTCGCTGAACCGTATCCTGCCGACCGATTACTATGCCCTGGCTGAGCAGCAGGCCGCCGGTTTCGGACCAGACGTGCTTACCCTGCAAGATCAGAGCAACCCGGAGGACGGCCCCGCCAGTTCTGGGGGCACGCTCACCGCCACCCGGCCCCGGCCGAAGACCCGGATCATCGTCGAAACACCGGCCGAGTTCTACCGCCGCAAGAAGAGTAGCATCGCCATCCGGCACGTCAGCGGCGACCGGATCGTGGCGATGGTCGAGATCGTCTCGCCGGGCAACAAGAACTCGGTCCACGCCGTCCGCTCGTTCGTCGAGAAGGCGAACCAACTGCTGAATCAGAAGATTCATCTGCTCATCATCGACCCGTTCCCGCCGGGCAAGCGCGACCCGCACGGTCTGCACGCGGCGATCTGGGCCGAGGTCGAAGACGAACCCTACGCCTTGCCGCCGGAGCAGCCGTTGATGCTGGTCTCCTACGAGTGCGGCGCGACGACCCGCGGCTACCTGGAGCCGATCGCCGTCGGCGACGAGTTGCCCGACATGCCGCTGTTCCTGGAGCCGGGTCAGTTCGTCGAGGTGCCGCTGGAGGCGACCTACACCGCCGCCTGGGAGACCGTCCCGCTCCGCTGGCGGCGGGTGATCGCCCCCGACGAACTCACTTCGTGAACCGCCGGCCGCCCCTCGACCCCGGCCATCGTGCAACCGATGCCGACGGCGTGCGGCATGCGACACCCCCGATCTCGGCTATACTGGCTGCCAGCCCGACCGGAGGACGTCCCATGCCGCCCCCCGACCCCGACAACGATCCGTTCGGCCCGCCGGTCGTCAACACCGAGGTTGGCTGCCTGCACTGCGGCGAGGTGTACGACAGCTACCGCATCGAGTGGCGAGAGGGTGCCGACGCCGACGGCAAGCCGCAGGGGTTCTGGTGCTGCCCGATCCCCGGGTGTGACGGCAAGGGGTTCGGGTTCGACATCCTGCCGACCGACCCGAACTACCGGGACGAGAACGGCGGCTGGTTCTACGACGACGGCGACGAAGAGGCGATCGGCGAGGTCGATGACACGCCGCCGCCCCGCCGGAACCCGCCGGACGACAACAGCGACATCCCGTTCTGACCCGGAGAGGTCCACCATCCTCTTACCCCCTCCCCCCTTGGGGGGGGAGGGCCGGGGTGGGGGGTGAGAGCGTCACCCGGCCCGGGACATCGCCCCCGGCTCGTAGGGCTGCCCCCCACCCTAACCCTCCCCCCCCAAGGGGGGAGGGAACCAGAAGAGGTGGACCTCGAAGACTCGGCCCACCCTACGAAAGCAAGGAGTTCGACCGAGCAAGATCACCTCCCGGTGAAGCACGCCGGGTCGGCGGCCAACGCCTGCATCGCCAGCCGCATCGCCTCCTCGGTCCGACCCGCCGCGCACGCCCGGCGGTACGCGGCGACCAACTCCGCGGCTGGCGACTCCTTCACCGCGGCGCAACAGGGCTTGGCGTCAACCTCCGTCGCCGTCTGATGGATGACCCGCGCGGTCAGCAGCGCGATCACCTCCCGATCGGCCTTGCGACTGCCGAGTGGGACCGCCACGGTGCCGCCGTCCGGGAGCGCCACCACGCGCTTCGCCGCCCGCCGGGCGATCCGCGGCTTCTGGAGGAACTGCGTGACCGGGACCGGTACCCCCTGCGAGCCGCCCTCGAACACCGGCGTGACCATGTACTTGACCGGCACCAACTCGACCGGGCCGTCCAGTTCGCTCTGCCGCAGGTCGAACGCCAGCCGGACCGACCGCCGGTCTGCCGCCAGGGTCGCCTGAAGGCCGAGCACCGTGCCGAGCCGCTCGGCCTGCTGCCGCGGGACGAAGACCGACTGCTCGTCGTTCGACCGCACGTCCAGCCCGGTCGTGAACGTCCGCACCACCTCGCCGCAGCTCAGCTCCGTGGTCTGGCCGTTGAACAGACTGATCTTCGGCGCCTGCATGACGCCGGCTCCCGGAACCTTCTGTACGCCGTGCATCAGGTCGCCCACCTGGTCGGCGGTCAGGAACGCGACCGGGCCGGCGTCGTGTTCGCACCCGCAGTCGCCGAACACGCTCTTCCTCCCGAACCCGGCCGGCACCGTCAGCAGCCGGCACTCGACCGCGATCACCGTCTCCTGGAGGCGCCGCAGCGACGTGAGCAGGTCCTGGACCTCGGCCACGACCTCGGGTGAGTTGTTGACGACCATCGCCCCGCCGATCTCGTAGAAGCTGATCTTGCCGGGGCCGCCATGCGCGTCCCAGGAGTACGGGCGGATCATTCCGGTGACAAGCTTCATGAGTTGGTCCGCGCGACACTCCCGTAGGGGTCGGGCCGGCATCGGCTTGGGCGGGGTCGGCGCTTTCGGGTAATGGACCACCGCGACCGGTCGCGGCAGGATCATACCGCGGACCCGCGCCGGCAGCGGCGGGGCGGTCACGATCGGCTTGTCAACGACCGGCGGCAGGGCCCGGAGGGGAAAGTCCGGGATCGGCGTCACCAGGTCCATGACGGCGAACGTCTGGGTGACCAGCCGAGGCGGGGCGGCCTTCTTCGCGCAACACTCGGGGCAGTCGGCCGGCGCGCCCAGGAACGCCGCGAGGAGCAGCGGGGCAACTATCTGGGTCATGGGGCATCCTTGCTCGGGGGAAGGGACCGTCCCGGCCGGCGTTCGTCCGCCGGCCGGGAGGGACCACACCTATAGCGTCCCCGCCCGGCCGGGCAAGGGAAAAGTGACTACTTCGGCGCCCACCGCAGCACCGGTTCCTTGGCCGCCTTCACCTCGTCCGGCCGGCTGACGACGTGCGCGTGCGGGGACGTTCGCAACAACTCCGGGTCCTCGGCCTTGATCGACCGCAGCGTGTCCGCGAAGGCGTCGAGTGTCTCCTTGCTCTCCGTCTCGGTCGGCTCCATCATCAGCGCTTCGGGCACCACCAGCGGGAAGTACATCGTCGGCGCGTGGTAGCCGAAGTCCAGCAGCCGCTTGCATACGTCCAGTGCCTTGACCTTCCGCTCACGCAAGAGCGACCGCGCCGACGCGACGAACTCGTGCATGCACGGCCCCTCGTGCGGCACGTCGAAGACGTCCTTGACCAGCGCCCGCAGGTAGTTCGCGTTCAGGACCGCGTGCTCGCTGACTTGCCGCAGGCCGTCGGGGCCGAGGGTGCGGATGTAGCAGTACCCGCGGTAAAGGATGCCGACGTTGCCGAAGAAGCTCCGCACCCGGCCGATCGACTTGGGCCGGTCGAAGTCGAGATAATACTCCGCCGCGCCGGGTGTTCCCCTTCCTGACTCCTGACTCCTGACTCCTGACTCCTGACTCCTGGCGACGACCGGCGTCGGCAGGTACGGGGCGAGGAAGTCGCGGACGGCGATCGGCCCGGCGCCGGGGCCGCCGCCGCCGTGCGGGCCGGTGAACGTCTTGTGGACGTTGTAGTGCTGCATGTCGGCGCCGAAGTCGCCCGGCCGGGTGACGCCGAGGATGGCGTTCATGTTCGCCCCATCCAGGTAGACGAGGCCGCCCGACGCGTGCAGCAGCTCGGTGATCGTCTTGATCTGCTTCTCGAAGAGGCCGAGCGTGTTCGGGTTGGTGATCATGAACACGGCGGTGTCGCCGCCGAGCTTCGCCTTCAGGTCGGCGAGATCGACGTGCCCGGTGGCGTCGCTCTTGACGGTGACGGTCTCGAACCCGGCCAGCGACGCCGAGGCGGGGTTGGTGCCGTGCGAGGAGTCGGGGACGAGGACCTTGTTGCGGTGGTGTTCGCCGCGGTCATGGAAGTAGGCGTGGGCGACGTAGAGTGCGGCGAGTTCGCCCTGCGCCCCCGCGGCCGGCTGGAGCGAGACGGCCGGCAGCCCGCTGATCTCGGCGAGGAACTGCTGCATGTCGTGGAGCAGTTCGAGCATCCCCTGGGCGTCAATGTCGGGGGTGAGCGGGTGCAGCTCGGCGTACCCCGGCAGCGCGGCGAGCCGCTCGTGCCGCTTGGGGTTGTACTTCATGGTGCAGGAGCCGAGCGGGTAGAAGTTGGTGTCGATCGACATGTTCCGGGCGGACAGGTTGGTGAAGTGCCGGACCAGGTCGATCTCCCCCACCTCCGGCAGCGGCGGCGGCGCGTCGGCGAGGTACTCCCGCGGGACGAGCGATGACAGCGGGGTGTCATTCGGCACATCGCACGCCGGCGTCCGGTGGCACCGCCGCCCGGGGCGGGACAGCTCGAAGACGAGTTCGGTGGATTGGCTGTTGTTCATTCGGAATCGCTCTCAGTAGTCGGCGGCTGCCCGCCGTGATTGTCAGCGACTTGATCACGGTATCGCCGCCACCGGGCCAAAGAATCCGTCGTGTACGCGAAGTCGAACAGCCCCGTCTCGGATGACGAGTCGAGCGCTCGCAGGCCTAAAGGTTGGAGAATGCCGGCTACCACCGCTGCGGCCTCACCACCCCCGCGCACGAAGAACGCAATCACATCGAGGTCTTCTCTGTTCGCCAAGCTGAGTTCGATCGAGTAGCCCGGACCGTCTATCCGTATCCACTCGGGATCGGTGAGGTCCGCCTGGGGGGTCACCTCGGCGAGTACGCGAAGGACGTCCGACCGCTTCACGATCACGTCCCGGGGAACGAAATCGTCCGGGATCTCTGCCACGGACCGGATGCCTTCCGGCAGGTCTTGAACGAAGATGTCCCAGCTCATGACGATCTCCGCGGGAGGTCGTCTCGCGGGCTGTCCACGATCCGGCGGATGAACGCCTCATCGTCGGTCACGGCCGCTCCTCTCAGACCGTCGGGACCGGTGGGCCGAACATTCGGACCCCCTTCACGGTCGAGAGGTCAACGATCTCGAAGTCCTCGAGCCGCGGGCAGACCGTGATCCGGTCGCCGGTGGCCGCGATCGTCAGATGCTCCCGCCTCGACACCAGGACCTCCCGGCCGTCGTCGAGGACCAGTTGAAACGGAAGGAACGGCTCGGCCCAGTACAACCTGCGGACGTCTTCGGCGGTCATGCGTGGCTCCGTCGGGCGTTACACCATCGGGGTGTTCGGGAACTCCAGGTCGGTTACCAGTAGAAGGTCGATGACGTGTGCCGAGCCGTTCAGGTTCTCGACGACGATCAGTCGGCCCTCCCGCTCCGGCGGGACCTGGATGAACTCCGGCGAGCGGACCGGGATCGCCCGCCCGCCGGCCAAGTGAATGATAAACGGGCGGAACGGTCGGCGGGTGACTGTCCTTCTCACGAAGTCAGGCGACATGTCATCTCCTGATACACTTACGGCCGGCCGCGCAGGAAGAACGGGTCGCCGGCGCCGGACGACGGGAACCCGATGCTCACCACATGCGCAAGCGCGATGTACGTCTGGCGGCCCTTGGACTCGTACACCAGCACCCGGCCGGTCGGGGTGAACGTCACCTGTGACGGGTCGGATACCTCGATACTCGCGCCGTCGGTCAGGTTCAGGTAGAACTTGGCGAACGGGTCCGCCGTCAACAGCGGGCGGATATCGTCGGGGGTCATGGCAACAGCCCTTTCTGTCGCAGGATGCCCTCGGCCCACGTCCGCTGCTCGTCGGTCAGCGGCGGGTCGGGCGGCTGGGTGTAGCGCACCTGGCGGGCGTACCGCCGGTTGTCATAGCACCGGTCCAGAAGCGGTTGCAGGTCCACCGTGACCGGCTCCGCGTCCCGGTCAAGCGGCACGGACAGAGTCGGCAGTCGGTCCGCCAGCCGGATCGGGGCGACGAAGTGCTGCCGGCCCAGCACCGCGCCGGACACGCACAAGTGGTAGTCGAAAAACCCGGCTCGGGACCGCAGCCGGCCGCGGGGGACTGCTGTCGTGTGTTCTCCGCCGCGGAGCAGGTCAATCTCCACCAGTCCGACCCCTTCGATCAGATACTCGGTCTGCTTCTGCCGGTAGGCTTCCCGGCCCTTGTCGCCCGGCGACTTGTTCGCCAGGCTTAGCACCTCGATGGCCGTTACCAGCCGGTCGTCCGCGGTCGATCGCACCTCCAGGAACGGCTCTTCAAAAGGCTCGGGATGATAGTTCGGGTCCTCGACGGCGATCATCCCCGCTGCGGTCATCGCCGCCACCAGGTCCACCGTGCCCGTCCGGACCGGCCGGACGGAGGGGCCGAGCAGGCTGACGTCCGGCTCGCGCGGGTGGTCCTGCTCGACCCAGACGCGGGTGGCGGAGCGGGCGAAATACGGCTCCGGCAGCACGGCGTTGAGCGCGTCGCCGAGGTAGGTGATGAGCGTGTTGTGCAGGTCCGGGAAGATCGCCGGGCTTTCCAGCCACGGGTCCATCCCCGGGAACGGCGATGGCATGTCTCACCTCCCGTGTTACGCCTTCATCGCCCCGGTCAGGCCGTCGATCTCGGCCTTCGTCCGTTTCTCGGTGACGGCGACCGTCAAGCCGTCGGCCCTGTCAGGATACCAGCGCACCAGCGGCAGCCCGGCGTGATAGCCCTGATCGCGGAGCCGGGCCAACAGCGCGGGCACGTCGCCGGGCACCGAGAGCGTGAACTCCTTCACGAACGGCCGGTTAAACTTGAGCCTCACGCCGGGCACCTTGGCGAACTGGTCGGCGGCGTAGTGGGCCTTCCGCAGGCACAGCTCGGCCGTCTCGCGCAAGCCCTGCGGGCCGAGCGCCGTCAGGTACACCGCCGCCCGCAGCGCCAGAAGTCCCTGGTTCGTGCAGATGTTGCTCGTCGCGCGTTGCCGGGCGATGTGCTGCTCGCGCGGCTGGAGCGTCAGCACCCAGCACCGCTTGCCGTGGCGGTCCACCGTCTGCCCGACCAGCCGGCCGGGAATTTTGCGCAGATACTTCTGCTCGCCGCGGCAGGCGAGGATTCCCAAGTACGGCCCGCCGTAGCCGAGCGGCACGCCTAGCCCCTGCCCCTCCGCGACGGCGATGTCCGCGCCGTAGTCGCCGGGCCGCCTCAGCACGCCAACCGAGATCGGGTCGAAGCTCGCCACGAACACCGCGCCGACCTTGCGGGCCGCCTCGCCGAGGGCGTGCATCTCCTCCAGGTGGCCGAAGAAGTTCGGCGACTGCGCGATGACGCAGACGGTGGTGTCGCTGACCGCCTTCGCCACGTCGTCAGGGTTGAGGAACCCGTCGGGCGTCGGCAGCGTGACCACCCGGCAGTCGAGGTTGGCCGCGTAGGTGACGAGCACCTGCCGGTACTCGGGGTGGATGCTTTCCGCGACGAGCACGTCCCCGGTGCGGCCGGTGACGCCCAGGGCCATCAGCATCGCCTCGGCGGTCGCCGACCCGCCCTCGTAGAGCGAGGCGTTGGCCACGTCCAGCCCGGTGAGCTGACACATCAGCGTCTGGTACTCGAAGACCGCTTGCAGCGTCCCCTGGCTGGCCTCGGCCTGGTAGGGGGTGTACGCGGTGTAGAACTCGCCGCGCCCGGCGACCGCATCGACCACGCTCGGGATGAAGTGGTCGTAGGCGCCGCCGCCGAGGAAGCAGATCGCGTCGCTGGCCGACCGGTTCCGGCCGGCGAGGAGTCGCAGGTGACGGGTCAGCTCCTGCTCGGCCATGGCCGGCGGGATGTCGAGCGGACGGTTCAGCCGCAGGTCCGTCGGGATCGGGGCGAACAGGTCCTCGACGGACTTCACGCCGATCCGGGCGAGCATCGCCTTCTGGTCGTCGGGCGTGTTGAGCAGGTACGCGGACAAGGTGAGACTCCGCAATGTAGTCCGCTCGCTCCGCGAGCGGATCGGCGAAGACCGCTCGCGGAGCGAGCGGACTACATTAGTGCCCTTCGGACGCGATCTGCGCGTCGTACTGGGTCTTGGTCAGCAGGTGGTCGAGAGTCGCCCCCGGGGTGAGCCGGACCTTGTACATCCACCCGACCTCGTAGGGGTCGGCCTGGAGTCGTTCCAGGTTGTTCACCAGCGCGTCGTTGACGGCGATCACTTCGCCGCTGACTGGGGCGTAGAGCGGCGAGGTGGACTTCACCGACTCGATCACACCGACCTCATCGCCAGCGGAGAACGCCTTGCCGACCTTCGGCAGTTCCAGGTAGGTCACGTCGCCGAGTTGCTCGGCGGCGAACGCGGTGATGCCGACGGTGGCGGTGTCGCCGCGCGGGTCGCGGTGCGCCCACTCGTGGGTCGGGGCGTACCGCAGGGTGTTGAGGTCCATCCATTACTCCTGGTCCTTGTAGGGTGGGCCGAGTCTTCGAGGCCCACCGTG
>DASSAT010000763.1:0-3138 GCA_035699305.1 Fimbriiglobus sp.
CCCCCAGCGGGGAGAGGGGAGAAAGAGGGTGCCGAGCCGCGACCCGACCTACGCCGGACGGCGCCCGCCCGGCAGGGTCAGCAGGATTGCCACGAGTACGGTCACGGCGGTCCCGACTGGGGCGTACCAGGGCCAAGCCAATATAGGTTCACGGAAGAACACCGGCACCCACTCCGGGTAGCGCTCGATCACCGCCGCCGGCGGCCGGTAGATCGACAGCACCGCCGCCGCCCCCACCACCAGCCCGCCCAGCGCCGCCCACGACGGCACCGGCCGACCGAACGATCCGAGAATGAACAGCCCCAGCACCAGCCCGGTCGTCAACCCGGCGACGGAGAGGACCTGCTCGACGATGAGTTGCTCGCTGTCGAGCCAGTACGCCCCCAGCCCGACCGCCATCTGCGACACCCCGAACACCAGCGTCAGCACCCGGGAGACGTTCAGATAGTGCCGGTCCGACCGGCCCGGCACCGCCGGCCGGTAGAAGTCGGTAACGAGGGCGTTCGCCGAGCTGTTCAGCGACGACGACAGGGTGGACATGGCCGCCGCCAGGACCGCCGCGACCACCAGCCCGACCACCCCCACCGGCAGGAAGCCGACGATGAACAGCCCGAATACCTGGTCGTTGTTGGTGCCGGAGGGGACCGCCATGACGCCGCCGGTCACGAGGACGTACAGCCCCACGCCGATCAGGAGGAACAGCGCGAACTGCAAGAACACCACCACGCCACTCAGGAGCAGCGCCACCCGCGCCTCGCCGAGCGACCGGGCGCACAGGTAGCGCTGCACCATGAGCTGGTCGGCCCCGTGCGACGACATGGTAAAGAGCGCCCCGCCGATGACCCCGGTCATGAGCGTGTAGGCGTTGGTCGGGTCGGTCGAGAGGTCGAACAGCTTGAACTTGTTCGCCGCCTCGCCCGACGCGACCAGCCCTTCCCACCCGCCGGGTGTCAGCCACACGATGAACCCCAGCGCCACCACGGCACCGAGCAGGTAGACGATGAACTGGATCAGGTCGGTCCAGATCACCGCCTGCATCCCGCCGAGGTAGGTGTACAGGATCGTCGCCGCCCCCATCACCACCATCGACAGCTGGAAGTCCCAGCCGGTGAACTGCTGGAGCAACAGCGCGGTCAGGAACAGGCGCAGCCCGTCGGCGACGGTGCGGGTAACGAGGAACAGCCCCGACGCGGTCCGCTGCACCGCCGGGCCGAACCGTTGCCGCAGGAGCTGGTACGCCGAGAGCAACTCGCCGCGGAAGTACTGCGGCAGCAGGAACCACGCGACCACCGCCCGTCCGATCAGGTAGCCGATGCAGAGCTGGAGGAAGGTGAAGTTGCCGCCGGGCTTGAAGCCGAACCCCGGCACGCTCAGGAAGGTGACGGTGCTCGTCTCGGTGGCGACGATGGAGACCAGCACCAGCCACCAGGCGACGTTGCGGTCGCCGACGAAGTAGGTCTTGACGTCGCGCTGGCCGTGGGAGAACCACGCCCCGAGCAGGGTCGTGCCAAGCAGGTACGCGAACACCACCGCGACATCAACGGGCGAGAGGTGATTCATGGGGAAGAAGAACGAACCAAAGGCAGGAACGAACCACAGAGTCACAGAGGGCACAGAGGGAAGAAACACAGAGAATACAAACGAGAGGGTTAAAGCCAGAAGAAAGGGCTGCCAAATCTTTGGTCTTAAACCCTGTTAGGAGTTACGCAGTTGGATTCTGGGTGGGTCGGTTCTGTCGAGTTCTGGGTACTGAGTACTCAGTACCTAGTCCGCTGGATGGGCAGTTCCGCTGTATTCCGGCCACAAATGGCTACCCCCGAAAACCAACTGCGTAACTCCTACCTGTTTCTCCTCTGTGTTTCTTCCCTCTGTGCCCTCTGTGACTCTGTGGTTCGTTCCCTTACTCGGGATAGATCAGGTACGGTTTGCGCCGCTCCGCGAAGGCACGCTCCTCGGCCTCCCACGCGGCGGCCACGTCTTGCCAGGGCTTACCGGCCTCAATGACTTTCCTTTCGCGGTCGCTGCCGAAAAGCAGGTCAATGGCCAGGATGTGCGACACGAACTCGTAGGTCTCCGTCCGCCAGCGGAACGCCTCCCCGAGCAAGTCACGCAGGGTCATGAGCACCACCAGCCCGGTCCTCACCGGGCGGAACGCCGGGTCGGCCGACGCCACGACGAAGACGCCGCCGCAGGTGTGCCCGGCGTGCTTCTGGAACGTCGGCCGGAAGTACGCCGGCAAGAACTCGACCCCCGGCAGCCGCTCGGCGTGCAGCCGGTCCGCCAGCTTGTTCGGGGAGACGCCCGGCGCCCCGACGTACTCGAACGGCCGGGTCGTGCCGCGGCCCTCGCTGAGGTTGGTCCCCTCGATCAGGCACATCCCCGGGTAGACGACGGCCGTGCCCGGCCCCGGCATATTCGGCGACGGCGGCACCCACGGCACCGGGAATCCGCCCGGCACCGTGGACCGACTCCACCCCTCGCACGGGATCACGGTCAGGTCCACGTCCGGCACCCGCTCCGCTTTGTACAGGTGGGCCAGTTCGCCGATGGTCATGCCGTGGGCGGTCGCCAGCGAGTGCGGGCCGACGAAGCTCTCGAACCCGGGGCGGATGGTCGGCCCCTCGACGCCGAGGTAGGCGATCGGGTTCGGTCGGTCGAGGACTACCACCGGCAGGCCGACCGACGCGGCCGCCTCCATGCAGTAGAGCATGGTCGCGTGGAAGGTGTAGTACCGCGCTCCCACGTCTTGCAGGTCGATGACCAGCACGTCCAGCCCGCGGAGTTGTGCCGCCGACGGGGTCAGGCTGTCGAAGGTGTCGCCGTAGAGGCTGTGGACCGGGACCGGCGCTCCCCGGTCGGGGTGCCCGCCGGCAACGCCCTGGAGGTCCTGGGCCTCGCCGGTCAGCCCGTGTTCGGGGCCGAACAGGGCGGCCAGTTGCACGCCCGGCGCGGACGCGATCAACTCGACGGCGGTGCGGTACAGCCGGCCGTCGCCGTTGGCGGCGATCGCAGCCGGGTGAGTAACAAGCCCGACCCGCTTGCCCGTCAGCGGCGAAAAGCCCTGCGCCCGCAGGACGTCCAGCCCGGTCCGGAGGAACTCAGTCATCGGATCGCCGTCTTTCTCCCTCCCCCCTTGGG
>DASSAT010000764.1:0-14084 GCA_035699305.1 Fimbriiglobus sp.
CGAGCGAACGTGCGAAACACCCCCGCCGCCACTCCGAACGCGGTCCGCCGGACGAGGAGTACCTTGCGGACGTCCACCGGGGTGACCAGCGTGCGACGCGAGAGCCGCGGGTGCAAGTCCGGGCGACAAGTCAACAGGTACAGGAGTTCCGCCACAAGTACCGAGCAGGCCGTGAACGTACAGAGCGGTGCCACGACCCCGGACGGCAACCGGTCATGGACAGACGGACCGCGTGCGACCGGTATCGGGACGGGCCGCCGGTCCGCCGCCGGCGAGCCAGGCCGACGCATGTAGCGGCGCAGGATATGGGTCGCGGCCGAGGCGGCAGGAATCCTGCGCAGCGTGGGACGGGGGCGCATGAAGGGTACGGCCGGGCCGGCCCGGAGTCGGTCGAGCTTCGCCAGGTACCGCTGATCGGCCGGCAACAGGGGGAACGTCGGCGTCTCGGGCATGGCGAACACTGGTCAGGGAACCGAGATGACGTACCCCCGATCCTACCCGCCCCGCCCGGTGGCCACTACCCTTTCCCCTGCACCGCTGCCGCTCCCCCGCACCCCGAGACCGCCATGTCCTTCTTCCCCGACGTCAAGCGGATCGCCTACGAAGGCCCGGACTCGACGAACCCGCTCGCCTTCCGTCACTACGACCCGGACGCGGTGGTCGAAGGCAAGCCGATGCGCGACCACTTGCGGTTCGCCGTCGCCTACTGGCACACCTTCCGCGGCACCGGGTCGGACCCGTTCGGCCCCGGCACCATGCTCCGCCCGTGGGAGGACGGCACCGACTCCGTCGCCATGGCCCAGAAGCGCGTCCGCGTCGCCTTCGAGTTCATCGAGAAACTCGGCGCCCCGTACTACTGCTTCCACGACCGGGACGTGGCCCCCGAGGGCAAGGACCTGGCCGAGACGAACCGGAACCTCGACGCGGTCGTCAAGGTGCTCAAGGAGGAGCAGCAGCGGACCGGCGTCAAGCTGCTGTGGGGCACCGCGAACATGTTCAGCCACCCACGGTTCCTGCACGGGGCGTCTACCAGCTGCAACGCCGACGTGTTCGCTTACGCCGCGGCGCAGGTCAAGAAGGCGCTCGAAGTGACCAAGGAACTCAGTGGCGAGAACTACGTCTTCTGGGGCGGCCGCGAGGGGTACATGACCCCGTACAACACCGACCTGAAGCGGGAACTCGACCACTTCGCCAAGTTCCTGCACATGGCGGTGGACTACAAGAAAACGATCGGCTTCACCGGCCCCTTCCTGATCGAGCCGAAGCCGCACGAGCCGACCGCCCACCAGTACGACTTCGACTGCGCCCACTCGCTAGCGTTCCTGCGGACGCACGGGCTGGACAAGGACTTCCAGTTTAACATCGAGACCAACCACGCAACGCTGGCGAAGCACACGATGCTGCACGAGTTGATGTACGCCAGTGCCCACGGGATGCTCGGCAGCATCGACGCCAACCGCGGCGACCCGCTCTTGGGCTGGGACACCGACCAGTTCCCGACCGACCTGTACGTGACCGCCCAGACGATGCTGGTGGTGCTCAACCAGGGCGGGCTTGGGTCCGGCGGGCTGAACTTCGACGCCAAGGTCCGCCGCGAGAGCTTCGAGCCGGTGGACCTGTTCCACGCTCATATTGGCTCAATGGACGCCTTCGCCCAGGGGCTGAAGGTCGCCGCCGCGATCCGCAAGGACGGCGTGCTGCGCGACCTGCTCAAGACTCGCTATTCGAGCTGGGACACCGGCGTCGGGGCGGAGATCGAATCCGGCAAGGCGGACTTCTCGTCGCTGGAGCGGTACATGCTCGGCAAGGGCAACCCGGCCGCGAACGCCTCCGGCCGGCAGGAGCACATCGAGAACGTCATCAACCGCTACTTCCGCTGACGCGGAAATCCCAAATTCCAAGTACCAAATCCCAAGTAAGACGGTCTTTTGATTGGGATTTGGTGCTTGGGATATGGGATTTACCTCCGAAGGAGGTCACATGGCCAAGCAGCACGCCCCCGGGTTCCTGCGGATCGTGCAGGACGCCAAGACGCGGGTCAAGGAATGCACAGTGGATGACGTGATGCGGCGGCTGGACGCCAGGGAGACGTTCACCCTGGTGGACGTCCGCGAGGCGGGCGAGTACGCGGCCGGCCACCTGCCCGCGGCGGTCCACATGAGCAAGGGTGTCATCGAGCGGGACATCGAGACGAAGGTGCCGGACCCGACGACGCCGCTGGTGCTCTACTGCGGCGGCGGCTACCGCTCGGCGCTGGCGGCCGACAACCTCCAGAAGATGGGTTACACCAACGTAATCAGCATGGACGGCGGCTGGCGCGGCTGGACCCAGAAGGGCTATCCGGTGGAGGCCCGATAACCCAGGCGGGCGGGATGCCGTGGAAGTCGCCGTCAAGAACCACCGACGGGTCCGGGCGGACATCGCCCGTTGGCTCGGCGACGTGCCGGGTTCGCCGTACGACCGCCGGCGATTCGCCGCCGTCCACTACGAGGCGATGCGGGACTTGCTCCGACAAACGGTGGGTCGGGTGCCCGGGGCGGTCCGGGTGCCGGGAGTTCACCCGCCATTAATTCTGGTGCCGGTTCGTCGGCCGGTGGTGGATGCAGTATTGCGTCCGGGAGCGGGGCGGGTTCCTCCGGCGGAGGCGAGCGGAGATCACGATCCTGGCCCTGAGTCCCGAGCCTGGCGGCGGAATTCCGCAATGATCTCGTCGATATCTTCCGCGTCGTCGATCGTATCCAGCCGGTGCTGAAGTTCGGCACGCTCCTCGGCGCTGAGTTCCGGCGGGGTCCGGTCCGCGTCCGGGACGAAGTACGCCCAGACGTACCGCCCCCCCGGGGTTGGGATGACGGACATCCCGCCCCGAGCGGCGAAATCGGGTAGCAGTTCTCCGAGCAAGATCAGTCGTTCTTCCCGGGGGCTATTCCGGGCAGCTTCCAGAAGCTGTTGGCCGTTCCCCGACATGGCCGCCTCCATATCACGATCCCGAGAGGGACAGACCCTCCCGAGAGGGTGGTCTGCTACTACAGTACCACCGACCCCGGGCGCAAGCCACCCCCACTCAGCTATGACCCCCACCGAAGCCACCAGCCGCTACTTCCACCGGGCCGCCGACCTGTTGAAGCTCCACGACCGGGCGCGGCACTTCCTGCTCACCCCGTACCGAGAGATCAAGGTCGAGTGCAGCTTCGTCAAGGACGGCGGGGCGCTGGCCACGTTCGTCGGCTACCGGGTGCAGCACGACAACAGCCGCGGACCGATGAAGGGCGGCATCCGCTACCACCCGCAGGTGGACCCCGACGAGGTCAACGCCCTGGCCGCGCTCATGACCTGGAAGACCGCGGTCGTCGGCGTGCCCTACGGCGGCGCCAAGGGCGGCATCGCCGTGGACCCGAAGCAACTCAGCCCGCGGGAGCTGCAACGGCTCACCCGCGTCTTCACCCAGAAGTTGGCCGACGTGATCGGCCCGAACACCGACATCCCGGCCCCGGACATGGGGACCAACGCCGCCGTCATGGGCTGGATCGCGGACGAGTACGCCAAGTACCACGGCCACAGTCCGGCGGTCGTCACCGGCAAGCCGGTCGAACTTGGCGGGTCGCTCGGCCGGGAGGCGGCGACGGGCCGCGGGATTCTCTTCGCCGCCGAGTGCCTGTTCGAGGAGTCGGGCCGTAAGGTCAGCGACTTCACCTACGCGGTGCAGGGGTTCGGCAACGTCGGATCGTGGGCGGCGACTCTGTTCCACCAGGCCGGCGGCAAGGTCGTCGCCGTGGCCGACGTCTCCGGCGGGGTGCGGAACGCGAACGGCCTGGACGTGCCGGCGTTGGTCAAGCACGTTGCCCAGGCGAAGGGCGTCGCCGGGTTCCCGGGCGCCGAGGCGTTCCCGGCGGACGAGGTGCTTTACGAACCGGTGGACGTGCTGATCCCCGCGGCGCTGGGGGGCGTGCTGATCGCGAAGAACGCCGACCGGGTGAAGGCGAAGGTGGTCCTCGAAGGGGCGAACCACCCGACGGACATCGAGGCGGACGCGATCCTGCACAAGAAGGGCGTCGTCATGCTGCCGGACATCTACGCCAACGCTGGCGGTGTGACGGTCAGCTACTTCGAGTGGGCGCAGAACATCCAGCAGTTCCGCTGGGACGAGGAGCGGGTCAACGACGAACTGCGGAAGGTGATGCGGCAGGCGTTCGCCGACCTCAAGCGGGTGCGGGCGGAACACAACTGCGACTGGCGGACGGCGGCGTTCGTTCTGGCGGTCGGCCGGGTGGCGACGGCGTCGGCGCTGCGTGGGGTGTGGGAGTGACGTGGCTCGCGGGCCGCCACGGAGGGCGGCCCCTACCCGACCGTAGGGGCCGCCCTCCGTGGCGGCCCGGTCGCGTCTACTCGTCCGCGAACGCGGTCTTGACCTTCACCTTGTTCGCCAGGTGTGGCGCGCCGCCCGCCTCCACATACGGGTAAATGAAGAAGTTCAGCGGCGGGCCGTCCTGCTTCGGCGCCAGGGTGATGTCCCGGCCGACGCTGAACAGCACCCGGTTCGGCGGCAGCTTGCCGAAGTAGTCGCCCGCCTTCGCCCCGAGCTTGCTCGCCTCGGAGATGTCCGCCGGCAGCCACGCCTCGCCGGCCTTCACGCGCGCCCAGCAGTGGTAGCCGCCGAGTTCGCCCTTGCCCTCCTCGACCGGCAGTCCGAAGCCCATCTCGAACCGGGCCGGCAGCTCCTGCGACCGGGCCAGCGAAATGAACAGACTGTGGAAGTCCGAGCAGTTGCCCCCCTTGCTGTCGCACGCCCAGGCGGCGTCGCCGCGGCCCCAGCCGTCCAGGTCCTTGCGGTACTTCATGTGCCGGAACACCACGTCGTAGAGCGCCCGTGCCTTCGCCACCGGGTTGGCCGGTAACTTCCGGTCAGCGATCAGCGCCAGCGGCTTGCCGTCGATGGGGACGAGCTTGTCCGGCTTCAAGAGCCGATCGACGTTGGGCACGTCGAGCTTGCCGGCCGCGGCCGGCCGGCGCGTCACCTTGTACTTCGCGGACAGCTTCAGCGTCCCGTTCGCGTCTGGCGCCGCCTCGACGTACCAGATGCGGTTGCCGTACTCGGCTTCACGGGTCAACTTCGACGTGCCGGGGCCGGTCTGCTCCAGCACCTCGACGGTCTGCTCCGCGTCGGTCGGCGGGACCGGCACCCAGACGCGGGCCGTCTGTCCGGCCGGTAACCCCGTGACCTCGGCCGCGTAGGTGAAGGTGAAGGTGCGGGCCTGCGGCGGGGCGGTCAGGGTCAGAGCGAGCAGCAGCGCGGCGGTCATGGACGGCTCCGGCGGAGAAGGGTCATACCTGATAGACGCGGGGGCCGGCGGGGTTATTCGGCCGTCACATCCCGGTCGCCTCTTCGATCTTGCCGTTGCGCCACGCCTTGCGGACGCTCCACCGGTAGAACGCCTGCGCCACAGCCGTCAGCACCACCGTCGTCGCCACGAGCGCCAGCGCCAGCTCGACGTTCGTCCAGCCCGCCAGCGGCGACCGGCCCAGCGGCGACCCCTCCGGCGGCGGGCCGGTCAGCGCCCGCCGCATCCCTTCGAGCCAGTACGTCGTCGGCAGCGACAATCCGATTGCTTGCAGCCATCCCGGCAGGATCGACAGCGGGAAGACCACCCCGCTCAGGAAATAGACCAGCCCGCTGATCCCCTCGCTGATGAACATGCCGCTGCGCGACATGTTCAGCATCGCCGACGCCAGGATCATCCCGCACGACCACAGCAGCACCCCGCCGATGACGAGGTACGTCACCAGCCAGAGTAGGTCGATGTTGGCGAAGTTCACCGCGTCGCGGATGCCGGGCAGCGCCAGCCCGGCGGCGATGGTGATGGCCCCGCCGAGGAACCCCTCGAACCCGCGGGCCAGCCCGCGGCCGACGAAGTACGCCTGGAGCTGCGCCGGGCTGACGTAGATGTACTTCAGCATCCGATAGCTCTCGCGGTCGGACATGACGACGTAGCTCATCCCGAGCATCACCGTCCCGACCAGCCCGAAGCAGGCGTTCGACACGTACACATACGGCAGGAACTCGGCCGGCACCCGCGTCGGCACCGCCTGCCGGGCGGCAAAGTACATGCACACCAGCATCAACGAGCCGGTGATCGGCTTGATGACCAGGTACAGGAGAAACAGACGCCAGTCGGTCCAGTTCGACTCGACCTGCCAGCCGAGCCAGGTGGACCAGCGGAGGGTGCGGAAGGGTTCGGTCATGGATGTTTTGCCGCACGATCAACGCCGATGAATGCACGATTCGGAAAAAGCATTGGTCTGGTCTGATCGTGCTTTCATCAGCGTTGATCGTGCGGCCACTCTTATTGCCAACGGAGGCCGAGCCGGCCCTCCTCGCGGGCCTTCCGCTCCAGGTAGTCGAGGCACCGCTTCGCCAGGGTCAGGAAGACGACGGCCAGCCCGGCCAGGATGGCGATCTCGGTTTCAACGGACAGGAACCGGAACGTGTACGCTCGGGTCGGGAACATCAGCTGCCGCATCGCGTCCATGCCGGCGGTCAGCGGGATCAGCAGGCCGACGCCGGCAATCACCCGCGGGAAGATCTTGATCGGGAAGTTCATCCCGGTCAGCAGGAACACCGGCTCTTGCAGCAGATTGACCGTGTGCCACGCCTCCCGGCCGAACATCAGGAACAGCGACGCGAACATCATCCCCAGGCCGTACAGCGCCAGCAGCGTCAGTGCGAAGACGGCGGCCAGCAGCCACCAGTTCGTGGGGTGGAACGGCACGTCGAAGACGAGGATGCCGGCGGTAAGGATCGACAGCGCCCGGACGCAGGTGGTGGTCATGCCCCCGAGCGCCATCCCGGCCAGGATGCTCATCATCGGGGCCGGCGACATGATGTAGATTTCGAGGTTCCCCGAGTCCCGCTCCCAGTACAGGTGGGCGCCCATTGACCAGAGGACGTTGAACCAGAACGCGGTCATCGCCGCCCCGAGGACGACGAACCCGACGTACTCCTCCGGGGCGTGCATCGCCCGGTAGACGTAGGCGAACGCCGCCACCGACAACAGCGGCAGTATGGTTTCCTGGATGATCCAGGTGCGGTTGCGGAACATCCAGATCACCCGGGCGTAGCTCCGGGCGAGGGTGGCTTGCACTGGTAAGGTGAGCGCGTCGCGCATGAGGGTCTTCTATCCGCGTGAGGGGGTGAGTGGGTGAGGGGGTGAGAAGACAGGTTTGTCACCCCCTCACCCACTCACCCACTCACCCCCTCATCATCCGACGAGAGGCCGTGGCCGACCAGCTCGATGAACACGTCCTCCAATGTCGGCTCGACCTTCTTGAGCGTCAGGATTTTACCGCCCCGTGTCACCACCGACTGCACCACGGCGCCGATGGCCGCCTCCTCCTCCAGTGCCACCTTCAGCTCGACCGTGGTCGGCGTCTCGGCCTTCGTCGCCTGATGCACCCCGGTCAACCGGCCGATCTCGGCCACCCCATCGGCGCCGGGGGCGAGGCTCAGCTCGAAGATCGGGAACCGCTGCACTCGCCGCTTGAGGTTCGCGGGCGTGTCGCAGGCCAGCACCCGGCCGCGGTCGATGATCGCCAGCCGGTCGCACAGCTCGTCCGCCTCGGCCATGTAGTGCGTGGTCAGGAGCATGGTCCGCTCCGGCCGCTCCTTCATCCACGCGCGGAGGAACCGGCGGATCGCCCGGGCGCTGGTCACGTCCAGCCCCAGCGTCGGCTCGTCGAGGAACAGGATCGTCGGGTCGGTGATGAACCCCCGGCAGAAGTTCATCTTCTGCCGCTGGCCGGTCGAGAGGTGGCTGACCCGGCTGGACGCCTTGTCCTTCAGCGCGACCACGTCGAGCATCTTGTCGATGCGGGCCTTGATGTCGGCGTTGGGCACCCCGTAGATGCGAGCGAACATCCACAGGTTCTCGCGGACGTTGAGGATGCCATAGCCGCTGGTCTCGCCGCCGGAGACCATGTTGATCCGCGGGCGGATGGCCGCGGCCTCCGTCACCACGTCAAGGCCGTCCACCCACGCCCGGCCGGCCGACGGGGCGAGCAGAGTGGTGAGGATTTTGATGAGGGTGGTCTTACCGGCCCCGTTGGGGCCGAGCAGGCCGAAGAGTTCACCGGGGCGGACCTCCAGGTCCACGCCGGAGAGCGCGACGAATTCGGCGGCCTCGTCGGCGGGGCGCCGGCGGAACCAGCCTTTCCGCGGCTTGCGGTAGGTGCGGGTGAGACCCTCGGTGCGGATGGCGGGGGTGTCCATGCAGGGGCATTCTACACAGGGCGCGGTCGAGCTCGAACTGGAAGAGGAGAGGAGAGGGGTCGAACCTACCGCTTCGTAGGTACGTCAAGCGATCCAACTTCCCGCGTCTGTGGTATGCGGTCGTGAATGAGAAGCAACGGGACCGCTTCCGAATTGGAAGCCCGGCGGCAGATCACCGTGACCGAGTTGAGCGAAGGCTGGTCTCGCACCGAATCCTGGTAATTCCCAACCACGGCCGTGCAACTCGGGGGGGAATCCGATGCGACGGCCGCCGGCGTTCGACGTGGCCAACTCGCCGACCGTGTCGGGCACCCCGATCGGCATCCCCGGCGGGAAGTAGCCGCTAGCGCCCGACTAGCTGGCAATGGCCGCGACCACAGCGGCCGGGTCGTCGTCTTTGTCGTTGCCCCACAGCCCGAACGGGTCGATGCCCACCCACTGCGGGGCAGGTGTCGGCCCGTCCGCGTTAGCCGAGGTCGCTCTGGGCCACGTCGAGCCGGTCGGGAGCGGCGCGCCGCAGACCCGCCCGCCAACACCGCCAGGGAAATAGTGAGGGCGATCGCCGTTAGCCGAATGCATGACATCCCTGGCCTCCCTCCGCTGCCGACGAGCGTGGTAAGCGAACGCCACCACCGAGGTCGTCGGGGGACAGGATAGATCACGCCACCGTCACGGATCAATCAAAGAAGCGACCGATCCGTTGTTACAAACGCATCCGCATCCCCGGCACTGGTTTGCAACTCAAGAAAATGCGGGATAATCGTCGTTGGTCCCCGACGCGCCGGTTGCTCACAAGGTCCACGTTCCCGACAATAAGTCGAAGACTCAGCCCTGCCCGCACCACCGCCGCGGATTACTCGGGGTACAGCAGGAACGGCTGCCGTCGCGCCCGGAACTTCTCCACCCCCGGCGTCCACGCCCGCTCCAACTCCGCGACCGACTTGCCCGTCAGCACGCCTTCGTAGGTCGCCTTGTGGACCAGCAGGCGGTCGAAGCGCGTCGGGTCCCAGTCGGTCGGGTACAGCCTCCGCAGCGCCAGCGCGATCTCCAGCCCCAGCGGCACCGGCCGGACTGCCGACCAGTCGTCCACGATGATGTCGATGCCGCCGCACCCCTTGCCCTTGTGGACCGAGTACGTCGGCGTCCGCGTCACCGGCACGAACCGCACCCCGGGCAGGTTGCGCGACGTGAGTTCCCACGCCAGCTTGCGGCCGTCGAGCCACGGGGCGCCGACCCACTCGAACGGCCGCTCGGTGCCGCGGCCAACGCTGACGTTGGTCGTCTCCAGCAGGCCGACGCCGGGGTAGACCAGGGCCGCGGTCAGGTGCCGCATGTTCGGCGACGGGTCCCGCCACGGCAGGTTGGTCCGGTCGAACAGGTCGCCGCGCCGCCAGCCCTCCGCCTTCACCACCTCCAGGTCCGCGCCGATCTTGCGCTCGGCGTTGAACAGCCGCGCCATCTCGCCGACGGTCAGCCCGTGCCGCAGTGGCACCTCGTGGTAGGCGACGAACGACCCCCGGCCCGGGTCGCGGACCGGCCCGGCGACGACCGCCCCGCCGATCGGGTTGGGCCGGTCGAGGACGACCACCTTGAGGTTGTTCTCTTTGGCCGCCTCCAGGAGCAGCCCGAGGGTGCTGCTGTAGGTGTAGAACCGGCAGCCGATGTCCTGGATGTCGTAGACGAGGATGTCGATGCCCCTGAGGGTGTCAGCTGTCGGCTTGCGGCGCTGGCCGTAGAGGCTGTAGACGGGCAGCCCGGTCTTCTCGTCCGTCGTGTCGCCGACTTTCTCGTCCAGCTCGCCGCGGATGCCGTGCTCCGGGCTGAACAGGGCGACCAGCTTGACGCCGTCGGCCTTGGCGAACAGGTCGATGGTCGGGGTGCCGTCGGCGGACCGGCCGGTGTGGTTGGTGACGAGGCCGACGTTGCGGCCCTTGAGTCGGGCGAACTTCTCCTTGACGAGTACGTCGATGCCGGCGAGCACCGGCGAGCGGGGGGCGTTAGCCCCCTGTTGACGTGCCCGCACGTGGACGGGCTGAACAGGGGGCTGACGCCCCCCGCTCGCCGTGAGCGCGCTCGCCACGATGGTTCCGACCTGCCGGCGCAGCTCGGTGACGTTCCCCTTCTTCTCGTCGGGGTGCAGCCGGCTGGTCAGGATGATGACCGCCGTCCGGCTCGGCGGGTCCACCCAGATCGACGTTCCCGTGAACCCGGTGTGGCCGAACCCGTCCCCCGCCGGGAACAGTTCGCCGCGCTGCGCCGTGTAGCCGGTGTCCACGTCCCAGCCGCGCGACCGCAGCCCCGACGGCGGCGCCGGCCGCGGCTCGGTGAACAGCCGCACGGTCAAGGGCGCCAGCACCCGCACGCCGTCCAACTCGCCGCCGCGCAGGAGCATCCGGCAGTACCGGGCCAGGTCGTCGGCGGTGCCGAACAGCCCGGCGTGCCCGGCCACCCCGCCCAGCGCGAACGAACGCGGGTCGTGGACCTCACCGACGATCGGCTTGCCGTCGCGGACGCCGGTCGGCGCGGCCCGCTTCTTTAGCTCCGCCGACGGCTTAAAGCCGGTGTCGGTCATCCGGAGCGGGGTGAAAACGTTCTCCGTGGCGAACTCGTCCACCGGCTTGCCGCTCACCCGCCCGACCAGTTCGCCCAGCACGATGAACCCGATGTCGCTGTACCGGAATCGGGTGCCCGGCGGCGATTGCAGCGGCAAGTTGGCGACCCGCCCGAGCATCTCGTCGCGGGTGCCGACGTAATCCTTGATGCTGTTGTCCGGGATCAGTCCGCTGACGTGCGTCAGGCAGTGCTCGACCGTCACGTCGCCCTTGCCGTTGGCCGCGAACTCCGGCCAGTACTTCGCCACCTTGTCCGACGGCCGCAACTTGCCGCGCTCGATCAGGATCATCACCGAGGTGGCCGTGGCGACCGGCTTGGTGATCGACGCCATATCGAAGACAGTGTCCACGGTCATCGGCACCGGCTCGGGCACCAGGGCGCGATGGCCGTATGCCTTGCGGAAGGCGACCTCGTCTTGGTGAACCACCACGACCACCGCGCCGGGGCAGTTGCCGCGCTTGATGGCGGCCTCGACCGCGCCGTCGATGCGGTCGAGCCGGCCCATGTCAATGCCGGCGGCGGGTGACGCCAAGCCGGCGCCAAGCAGAGTTAAGAGGGACAGCGTCAGCCTACGCATGGTCGCTCCAGCAGAAGAGGAACGAACCACAGAGTCACAGAGGACACCGAGGGAAGAAACACAGAGAGGAAAACAGGGTTGCAAACCAAAGACAAGGCAGTCCCCTTCTTCTGTCTTTAACCCTCTCTGCTGTTTTCTCTGTGTTTCTTCCCTCGGTGTCCTCTGTGACTCTGTGGTTCGTTCTCGGTTTTCACTCGATCGTGGCCAGGAAGCCCTGCATCTCGCCGAGGGCGTGCAGGTCGCCGGCCCGACCCGCGGCCTCGATCCCCTGCCGCAGCACCGCCGCCGCCTCCGGTTCGCGGCCGAGCCGGATCAGCGCCTGGCCCGCTTGCAGGAACGCCGGCACGTAGGGGTCGTCCGCCTTCAGGGCGATCAGTTCCTTGAGCACCACCACCGCGGACTCATCGTCCCCTTGGCCGGCGTGCTCCATCGCCAGCCCGTAGCGCAGGAAGGCGTCGCCCGGGTCGTCGGCCAGCAGGGCTTCGATCTGCTCCATTCGCGGCGTCTTGGCCATCGGCTCGGTCCTCACACACTTCGGCGTCGCGGTCAGCGTATCCGTCACGACCGGCCCGGACAACCGGCACACCCCGCCGGGCTTCGCCAACCCACCGGACAGGCGCCCCGCGACCGCCCCGGCCGCACGGAACGACCCTGCCCCCAGCCGGCCCGTATTCCCGCGTCGTCGAATCCGCCCGTCGAGGCGGGTTTGCGCGCGGTCCGAATGAATTCCCCGACGGCCAGGAAGGTTCGCGTCCGGGCGGTCCGCCGCCCCTGCACCGTGGGGTCACCATGCGCCAACTCACCACGTCCGCCGCCCGGCTCCGCATTCTGGTCCTCCTGGCCGCGGCGGCCCTGCCCGCCCCGGTCGCAGCCGCCGGGGAGCACCCGGGCCGGCGGGACGAGTTGGTCGGGGTGGTGGCGCGGGTCAAGGCGTCGGTGGTCAACATCCACTCCGAGCGGACCGTCGTCGCCGGCCGCGACGACCCGTTCCGGCCCAGCCCCGTCCAGCCGCAGCGGGTCAACGGCATGGGCACCGGCATCGTGCTCGACCCCCGCGGGTACGTCGTCACCAACTACCACGTCGTCGATGAGGTGCAATCCCTGCGCGTGCACCTGGCCGACGGGACGAACTGCCCGGCGCGGGTGCTGGCGACCGACAAGGAGGCGGACCTGGCGATCGTCAAGATCGACCCGCCCCGGCCACTGTCGGTCGCCGCCCTGGGCACCGCCGACGACCTGATGCTGGCCGAGACGGTGATCGCCATCGGCAACGCTTACGGGTACGAGCACACCGTCACCGTCGGCACCGTCTCGGCGATGAAGCGCGACGTGACGCTCAACAAGGAGGTGGCGTACAAGTCGCTGATCCAGACGCAGACGCCGATCAACCCCGGCAACTCCGGCGGCCCCTTGTTCAACAAGCTCGGCGAGGTGGTCGGGGTGAACGTGGCGATCCGGGCCGGGGCGCAGAACATCGCGTTCGCCATCCCGGTGGACACGGTGATCGCCAGGGCGGCGGAGTTGCTCAGCGTCCGCAAGCGGCTGGGGCTGCGGCACGGGTTG
The DNA here is from genome assembly GCA_035699305.1 of Fimbriiglobus sp. Lineage (GTDB taxonomy): Bacteria > Planctomycetota > Planctomycetia > Gemmatales > Gemmataceae > DASSAT01. The sequence goes on from DASSAT010000764.1 coordinate 13,014, forward strand.
ACGGTGGCCGACCACCACGCCCGCGACGCCGACGACGCCCCGCTGCGGCGCTGGGTGAGCATCGAACGAGTCGAGCCGGGTTCGCCAGCGGCGGAAGCCGGGCTGAAGCCGGGGGACGTGCTGGAGACGGTCGGCGACGTGGACGTGCGGACCTCGATCGACCTGGAGCGGGCGCTGTTCGACCGGCCGGTGAAGGGCGTTCCGGTGAAGGTGAAGCGGTCGGCCGAGACGGTGGACGCGACGCTGGTGTTGCAGCCGGTGCCGTCGGCCGGGCACGCGACGCCGGCCGCGGAGGTGGTGTGGCGGCGGGTCGGGGTGCGGGTGCAGCCGGTCGGGGCCGAGTCGGTGACGGGGATCGACCGGCAGCTGCGCGGCGGGCTGATGGTGCTGGACGTGGCGGCCAGCTCCCCCGCGGCGAAGGCGGGCTTGCAGCGCGGCGACGTGCTGATCGGTCTGCACCAGTGGGAGTCGATCGACCTGAGCAACGTGCTGTACGTGCTCAACCACAAGGACCTGGCGACGTTCAGCCCGTTCAAGGTGTACTTCGCCCGCGGCGGCCGGGTCCGCGAGACGACCCTGACCGCGGCGGACTGAGGCCAGCCGGACCAGGTTGCCACTTGCGAGAGTGGCAATGTGGCAATCTGCTCCCTCATTTTCAGCCGTCGCCTCAGCCGCAGAGGTCAGGGGGTCAGATGGTCACTTCTGGAGTGGCAATGTGATCCCCTGATCCCCGTCCCAGCGTCCGAGTTGACGCATCACTCATATAGTGTCCATAAGTTCAGAATGCCGGATGTCAAGCCACCTGAGGGTCGGTGCCTTCTGGTAAAATCCCGCGTGAGGAGAACCCAGTTGCCTGATTGGGGGAGGGCACCAATGACGAGTGGGGCGTATCGCGGCGTGGTCCGCGGCGGGGTGGTGGTCCTTCGGGAGCAGGCGCCGCTGGCGGAGGGGGTCGAGGTGCTGGTCACTCCGGTGGGAAGTCCGCCCGGCTCGCCGGCTGCGGTCCTCGTCGCCGTGGAGTCGTCGCCCCCGGTGCCCGCCGGGTGGGTGGACGAACTCGAACAACTCATC
>DASSAT010000765.1:0-2787 GCA_035699305.1 Fimbriiglobus sp.
GGGGGAGGGAACAAGAGACGGCGCGGCCTGCTTACAATGCTCGTATCGAGTGCATCGCCCTCCCGGAGTCACCCCTTGAGCATCCCCAACCTCGACGGGCCGGCGGAGCTCATCCGTCGCAAGGCGGAGGCGGCCGTCCACCCGGACTTCGTCCCCGTGGACCACGAGCGCATCCGCCGTGCCGTCCGGGAGGTCCTCGCGGCCGTCGGCGAGGACCCCGACCGCGAAGGGCTACTCGAAACCCCGGACCGGGTCGCCCGGATGTACGCCGAAATCTTCAGCGGCCTACACACCGACCCGGCCGTCCACCTGCAAAAGACCTTCACCCAGAAGCACGACGAGATGGTGCTGGTCAAGGACATCGAGTTCGCGTCGTGCTGCGAGCATCATCTCTTGCCGTTCACCGGCAAGGCGCACATCGGCTACCTGCCGGACGGGAAGGTGGTGGGGCTGTCGAAGCTGGCCCGGGTGGTCGAGGCGCTGGCCCGCCGGCCGCAGGTGCAGGAGCGGATGACCGAGGACCTGGCCGACCTCATCATGCGCGAGCTGAAGCCGCGCGGGGTCGGGGTGATCGTCGAGGCGGAGCACTCGTGCATGACCATCCGCGGGGTACGCAAGCCGGGGTCCGTCACTGTCACCAGCGCCCTGCGCGGGCTGTTCAAGACCAACCCGACGACGCGCGGAGAACTGATGGCGCTGGTGCGCGGCGGCAAGTAGGCGGGTGATACAATGGGGGGCAGCCCACGGACGGCAGTCCGTGGGCTTTGTACTTGAGATCGACTTCGTGACCCCTCCCGCGCCGCATCAGATCCGCGACGACCTGCGCGGCACCTTCCGCGGGCGGTTGCTGGTCGATGACCCGTCCCGCGGCCTGTACGCCACCGACGCCAGCCCGTTCGAGGTCACGCCCTGTGCGGTCGCCGTCCCGCAGGACGAGGCCGACCTGCGGACCCTGGTCGAGTACGCGAACGAGACGCAGTTGCCGCTCGTCGCCCGCGGCGGCGGCACCGGGCTGGCCGGGGAGGCGCTGGGGCCGGGGCTGGTCGTCGATCTGAGCGTCCACTTCCGGCGCGTCCTGGCGGTCGGCCCGGACTGGGCGGCGGTGCAGCCGGGCGTCACCTGCGCCGCGCTGAATGCCGAGCTGGCGAAGGTCGGCCGGCGGTTCGCCCCGGACCCGGCCAGCGCGGCGGCCTGCACCGTCGGCGGCATGGTCGCCACCAACGCCTCCGGCGGCACCGCCTTCCGCCACGGGTACACCCGCGACCACGTCCTCGGCCTGCGGATGGTGTGGGACGACGGCACCGCGGACTCGGTACTGAGTACTCAGTACTCAGTACTCAGTACCCCCAGGACGGATGACTCTCTGCTACGTACCGTCGAGATTCGGTCGCAAACGTCCGCACTGCTGGCCGAGAACCGCGACCTGATCCAGCTCACCCGGCCGCTGACGCGGTTCAACCGGTGCGGGTACGTCCTGCACGACGTACTCACCCCGGCCGGGCTGGACCTGGCGAAGTTGCTCGTCGGCTCGGAGGGGACGCTCGGGATCGTCACCGAGGCGACAGTGCGGACGATCCCGGTCGCCGGCGGGACGAGCCTGGCGGTGCTGGGGTTCCCGACGGTGGACGCGGCGGTCCGCGCCGGGCTGGCGCTGCGGTCGGCGGACGGCGTCGTCGGATGCGACCTGCTCGACCAGCGGCTACTGGCGCTGTCGCGTGCGGCCGGGCCGGCGGAGGGGGTCGGACTGGTGCCGCCGGCCGTCGGGGCGGCGCTGGTCGTCACCTGCGAGGGCGACACCGAGAAGCAGGCGGAGGCGTTCGGCCGGGCGGCAATGGAACGGCTGCGCGACGCGCACCGGGTCGGGGTGCTGGCCGAGCCGACCTGCGACCCGGACGGGGTGGCGCGGGTGCGGCGGTTCCGGGCCGCGGCCGTCGGCGGGCTGTACGCGCTGGGGTCCGGTCCCCGGCCGGTCGCGGGCGTCGAGGACGTGGCGGTCCCGGCCGAGGAGCTGCCGCGGTTCCTGGCCGACGTGCGCGGCATCCTCCAGAAGTTCGAACTGACCGCGTCAGTGCTGGTCCACGTCCTGGCCGGTCAGGTCCACACCCGGCCGTTCGTGGACCTCGACGACCCGAAGGACCGGGCCAAGCTCTGGCCGCTGGCCGAGGCGGTCCACACGCTGGCGCTAGCGCTGGGCGGTACCGTCAGCGCGCAGCACGGGACCGGGCTGGCCCGCACCCCGTGGGTGGAGAAGCAGTACGGCCCGCTGGTGCCGGTCTTCCGCGAGCTGAAGCGGATCTTCGACCCGAAAGGCATCCTCAACCCCGGCAAGATCGTCGGCCCCGACCCGTCGCGGCCGGCGTGGCCGTTGCGACCAGGAGTCAGGAGTCAGGAGTCATCCGACGGCCCGGAGCCACCGATCACCCGGAAGCCGCTACTGCTCTGGGGCGCGGCCGAGCCGGCGGCCGTCGCGGCGTCGTGCAACGGGTGTGGGGATTGCCGGTCTCGGGAATCGGCGGCACGCATGTGCCCGGTGTTCCGAGCGACCGGCGCGGAGGAAGCCACACCACGGGCCAAGGCCAACCTGCTGCGCCGGCTGCTCACCCCCGGCGCCGACCCGGCGGCGCTGACCGCCGACGCGGTCCGCGAGGTGGCCGGGCTGTGCGTCAACTGCAAGATGTGCCGCGACGAGTGCCGCGGCCGGGTGGACGTGCCCAAGCTGATGCTGGAGGCGAAGGCCGCCCACCACGCCGAACACGGCCTCGACAGGGCCGACTGGGCGCTGGCCCG
>DASSAT010000766.1:0-2895 GCA_035699305.1 Fimbriiglobus sp.
CGTAACAAGAGCGGCCGGGACGGCCGCGGTCCCAGGGGAAAACACCAGCGGCGGGGCCGCTTCCGAACCCCGCCGCCATGTGTCGGTCCTGGGCCTGCCGTCAGGGGCCGGGCGCGAACGGATGTCCGGCCCCGACGGCCACGGTCGCCGGCTCGAACCGGTTGCACCCGCTGTCGTCGGACACCTGGAGCTGGAAGTGCGCCAGCTCCTCGTGCAGGCACAGGCCGATGTGGTCTTCGTCTCCGGTGGCGCTCCGGTCGCTCTGCCACCAGCGGCAGTTGCCGCACCGATCCGCGGCCTGGCGGTCGGCGAAGTTCGGGAGGTCGGCCATCGCGTTGCCTCCGGGGGTGTTTGCGTCCCACCTGCCGACGGGCGGTCTCGGGCTGCAAGGGGTGCGCCAAAGCCGCGGCCGTCGATTCCGCGCCGGGAAACGGGTGGGACGGAAAGCCGTTTAGCGGCGGTTGGGAAGTGCCGGGCGATCCGACGCGCAAGGGTTTGCCGATCCGGGCAAACTCTGGCTAACGGACGATCATACGTCCGACGGCGCTGGGACGCTACAAAGTTCCGGTCGGGGTGACGATCGGGTACAGTGGGCGTGGGTCAGATGCGAGGGACAAGCATGCCGTCGCCGTTCCCGGGGATGAACCCGTACCTGGAAAAGTCGGACCTGTGGAGTGACTTCCACAACCGGTTCATCGCTGCGCTGGCCGAGGCGCTGACCGGCCCACTCTCACCCCGCTATTACGTCAAAATCGAGGAGTACCTGTACATCCACGACCTGCCGGCCGAGGAGCGGCAGTACTTCGGCCGGTCCGACCTGTCCGTTCATCCCGTCGGCGGCCCGGCCCCGGCGGTTGCGGCGGCGCTGACCGTGCCGGCGCCGTCGATCATCGGCCTCCCCCCGGCGGTGGACGTCGAACGGGTGCCGTTCTTGGAGATCCGCGACCGGACCTCTCAGTCGGTGGTCACCGTCCTGGAACTGCTCAGCCCGTCCAACAAGTACGCCGGCCCGGACCGGGACCAGTACGTCACCAAGCAGACCCGGCTACTTCGCTCGATGACGAACCTGGTGGAGATCGATCTTCTCCGCGGCGGCCCCCGGCTGCCGTGGTCGGAGATGCCGGCGTGCGACTACTACGCGCTCGTGAGCCGGGCCACGGACCGGTCACGGGTGAGCTTCTGGCCGATCCGGCTGCGAGACCCACTGCCGGTCATACCGATCCCGCTGCGGCCTGGCGAACCGGAGCCGACCGTCGATCTGCAGGCGATCCTGCACCGGGTCTACGATGCGGCCGGGTACGCCCTGTACATCTACGCTCGGTTGCCCGAACCTCAACTCGCCACGGCCGACGCCGCCTGGGCCGCGAAGCTGGTCCCGCCGACCGCTACCGCGCCGGGCTGACGTCCGCGGTCTGCGCCGCCCGCCACGCCTCGACGGTGCCGATCGGCAGCCAGTAGCTCGCCTCCACGACTTGAAATGGGTGCTTCGCCGCCAGCTGCGCTACCGCGTCGGTGATCTCGTACTCGCCCCGCGGCGACAGCGGCAGCGTCAGGTCGAAGACCTCGCGCGGGAACAGGTAGCCGCCGATGTTCGCCAGCGCCGGGGCCGGGACGCCCCTCGGCTTCTCGACGATCTTCTGGAGCGTGCCGTCTGGGTTCGGGAAGACGATGCCGAAGCTCTCCGGGGCCGCGACCGGATGCACCAGGATGCCCATCGGCACCGCGGCGAGCTTCGCCAGGTCGGCGCGGCCGACGAGGTCGTCGCCGTTGAGCACCATCACCCGGTCGGATGTCACCGCCCCCTGGCAGGCCATCAGCGCGTCGCCGGTGCCGCGCGGCACTTCCTGACGCACGGTGGACCAGTGGCGGACGTGCGTCTGGGTGGCGAGGTACGCCTCGATCTGTTCGGCGAGGTAGTTGACGACCACGACGAGCCGGTCCACCGGCGGTAGGGCGCCGATGATCCAGTCGAGGATCGGCCGGCCCTGCACCTCCAGCAGCGGCTTGGGGGTGTCGTTGGTGTGCGGCCGCAGGCGGGTGCCCTTGCCGGCAGCCAGGATGATCGCGTCCATTCCGGTTCCCGTAGGGTGGGTTGAGTCTTCGAGGCCCACCTCTGGTCCCCCTCTCCCCGCTGGGGAGAGGGGTTAGGGGTGAGGATTCGAAGCAGAGGGGGAGAAGAGGAGAGGGGGAGAGAGGGAGAACCGGATCGGGAGTCAGGATCGGTCTCCTCTTCTCCCCCTATCCTCTTCTCCCCCTCTCCTCTTCTCTCCCGCCTCTCACCCCCGGCCCCTCTCCCCAGCGGGGAGAGGGGAGGAAGACATCCGGTGGGCCTCGAAGACTCGACCCACCCTACCAGGCAGTGTAGATGACGCCCTTCCGGGAATCCGGCCGGGCTGCGAAAACGGGTGAAGGCGGCAAACCCCGGCGGACGATGATAACTCCGTCAGGTCGGGCGGCCGGCAGGAGCCGACCGGTCGGCTTGGCCGGGGGTCGGCGGTTCGCGCACGGAGGCGGGCCGTCCGACACGTCCACCCGCCCGCGGCCGTTGGCCGAGCCGGTCGCCGCCCACCCCGGCGGCCGGCCCGGTTGGCGGCCGGGGCGGCTTTACCCTCCACGGATGGTGATTCCGATGCGCCGCGCTCTGGTTCTAACCGCCGTCTTTGGGGCTTTCCTCGCCGGCCTCGGGTGCAACCACATCGCCGGAAAGTGTGACTGCACCCACGACCCGGCCGACGCCGTCATCCCGGTCCCGGGTCAGCCGTACCCGGCCGTCGGCCAGCCGGCCCCGGCCGTCCCGGCGCCGGCGCCGATCCCGGTCCCAGCCCCGATGCCGGGGAACTAACCCGACGAGCCGCCCGACGCACAAGCCCCCGGCGAACCCGGGGGCTTGTGGCG
>DASSAT010000767.1:0-5218 GCA_035699305.1 Fimbriiglobus sp.
GAGAGAAGACAATAAGATGAGTTCTGAAAACACTCTTCATTGTCTTTTCTCTGCGCCCTCCGCGCCCTCTGCGGTGAATTACTCGGACGGCTTGCGCGGCGGGCGGCGGTACAGGCCGCGCAGGCCGACGAGCTTCAGCGCCGTGCAGGCGTAGACGTACAGCTCGGTGCCGGCGCTCATCCGCAGGATGTAGAACCGGTCGTAGGCCACCTTGTTGCGGACGCTGCGCAGACACGAGTCCGGCGGCAGGTGGACCTGGGCGAACCCCGTGATCCCCGGCTTGACCGCGTGCCGCCTGTCGTAGCCGGTGATGACCTGGCGGAGTTGCTTGCAGATCTCCGGCCGCTCCGGGCGCGGGCCGACCAGCGCCATGTCCCCCTTGAGCACGTTCCACAGTTGCGGCAACTCGTCGATGTGCAAGGCGCGGAAGAGCTTGCCGACCGGCGTGATGCGCGGGTCGCCCGGCATCGACCAGCGCGGGCCGGTCAGGCTCTCGCACTCGTGGAACATGGTGCGGACCTTGTACAGGGTGAACACCCGGCCGCCGCGGCCGACCCGGGATTGCGTGTACAGGGCCGGACCGCGGCTGGTCAGCTTGACCGCCAGCATGGCCAGCAGGATGACCGGCGCGCAGGCGATCAGGAGGAGCGCTGCTAGAGGGTAATCCAGCGCCGCCTTGACCAGCTCCACGCGGCGGGCGCGGGCCGGCGCCGGTGGGGCCAGCGGGGGCTGGGGGGACCGGGGCCGGCGGGACAATGCGGGTCTCGGGCCAGACCGCGGGAACGTCGGTTTCGAGAGCGGGGCCGTACTCATCAGGACAGGGTCCTCGTCGGTCGGGGGCGGTTCCGGGTAGGGCGAACTGCCCGCGTCACGTCAGCGGCCGGCGAACAGCCCGGAGTACTGGGCGAACGTGGCGGCGACGAACGTCTTGACCTCCGGCGAGTCCTCGGCCGGGCGGCCGGCGTCCGACTCCGCCACCGGGGTCACGACGTACAGCTTGTACAGCTCCGCGGCCCGCAGGTACGCGAACCGCGGGCGGTCCGGTGCCTCCCAGGTGCCGTCCGAAGACCACGCCCACCGGACCCGTTGCCGCTCGGACCGGGTGGCGGTCTTCTTCTCGAACTCGGCGACGTAATAGCTCGCCGTGCCCCCGCCGGGAAGGTCGATCGTCTCCCGGGTCGGCTCCCGCACGGTCCGGTAGCCGCTGGCGGGGTAGCAAACGTCGGGGGTGTGGGTGGACACGGCGCCCGGGGGGCCGGAGGTTAGCGAGGTCATGAAGACGAGGCCGCGGGACGCGGAGGTGTACTGCTTGGTCGTGCCGACGCTCATCTCCTTGAGCGGGATCTCGTTGGGCACCTCCTCGCACTGGTAGTCGCCGAGGCGGACGACGTGGGCGTGGAACTGCCCGGCCCGGCTCGGCTCCGGGGCGAGGACCGACCAGCGGTGAGTGGCCGCCCCGTGGACGACGGCCCCGGCCGCCAGCAGGACAAGGCCGATCAGGATCGCGGGTTTCTTCATCGTCAGCTCTTCACGCTGCGGTTCAGGGAAAGACCTCTCAAGCCCGTCCATGGCAATGGACGGGCTTTAGCAAAGCGCCTCGTGCGAGGTGGCCCCGAGGTACACCACCCCGGAGTACGGCACCTCCATCGCGGTCAGCCGCTCGGCGGCCCGCTTCAACAGCGGCAGCCGGGTCTCGCGGTAGAGCGTACACAGCAGCACCACCTCGGAGCGGCGGGCGATCTCGACCGACTCGGCCACGGTCAGAAGCGCGTGCCCGTGCAGCACCACGCAGTCGAACGGCTCGCGCAGCCGGGACAGCAGCGTCTCCAGCCGGCCGCCGACAGCAGCTTGTCGGGCCTCGTCGGACCACTTGCCGGCCGGCAGGAAGTTCAGGCCGTTGGGCAGCGCCACCACCGCGCCGCGCGGGTCGGCCTCGCCGCGGAGCAGTTCGCACACGCCGGTGCCGTTGGCGACGCCGGCGTAGGGGTGCAGCGACGGGTTGCGCAGGTCGAAGTCCATCAGCAGCGTCTTGTACCCGGCCTGGGCGAGGCTGCTGGCCAGGCCGAACGCGGTGAACGACTTGCCCTCGTCGGCCAGCGGGCTGGTGACGGCGATGGTCGTCGCCCCGCGGGCCAGCCACGTCTGGGCGACGTAGGCCCGCAGCTTGTCGATCGCCTCGTTCACGTCGGCGCGCTTGATCGGGTCGCGGGCGAGCGAGCCGTCCGGCGCCCACGGCACCACCCCGATCACGGCGGTCGGCCCGGTCGTCTTCAGTTCGACGAGCGAGCTGACCTTCTTGACGCGAGTCTCGTAGGCGACCGCCCCGAGGCCGATCAGCCCGAACCCCATCAGCCCGGCGAAGACAGTGGCGATGATCTGCTTCTTCGAGTCCTTCTGGGTCGGCGCCGACGCTGGCTGGAGCGGCTGCACCCGCGGCGGCGACTTCAGCTCGTACTGGAGCCGGACGGCGTGGGCGATCAGCCCGGCGAGTAGGTTGCTGTGGGTGCTGACGTCGATCTTGAGCGGGTCGAACATCGGCGGCTTCTCCTCGGTCGAGCCGACCGCCAGCGGGACCTCGGCGATCTGCTTCCGTACGCGCTCGAGTTGCTCCTTATTGAGGGCGTACTCCTCGTTCATGAGCTTCAGCGTGCGCTGGGCCGCCGCAAGCTGCTTGACCAGGTCGTCGGCCTGCTTGAGGCGGTTGCCCCGTTCCATCGCGAAGGCCTTGTCGGTCTTGAGCTTCTTGGCCTCCCTGTCCGCCGCCTCGGCCCGCGACTTGATCCGGAGGACCTTCGGGTCGTTCGGGTTCAGGGCCGCGCCCTGGAAAAACCGGTAATCGCCCCAGAGCTTCTTCGCCTCCGCCTCGGCCCTCTGGACCTCGGGGTCGGCCTCGGCGGCCTTGAGCACCTCGGGCGCCGGCGGCCCCTGGTTCAGGGCGTCGAGTTGCTTCTTTAATGCCTCGATCGTCTCGGTCTGCTTCTTGACGGCCAGCGGGTGGCGGAAGTTGATCTCCGTCTCCAGCCGGGTCATCGTCTGGACCAGGCCGGGGAGCTTCATCCGCTTGACCGCGTCGGACTCGGCGAGGGCGACGCCAGCCGGGCCTGCGGGCAGGATGCCGCCGGCCTGGATGAGCTCCTGTCCCTGCGCGGCACCGGGGACGGTCGGGATCTGCATCACGCCGGCCGGGGTCTTCGGCTCGGCGGCGATGGCCGGCGGGTTCTCCTTCGGACCGGGGGTGCCGACCTTCATCTCCATCAGGCCGACCAGGTCGGTCCTGGCCTTCTCGACCTCTTTGAGGAATTGCGACTTCTGCTTGAGTTCCTTCTCGACCACCTCACGGAAGTAGGCGTCCTTGACCGCGTTGACGATCTTGGCGATGTCCGCCGGCCGGTCCCCCTCCAGGCTGATCTGGATCACCTCGGACCCGTCCGAGTAGCCGACCGTCAGCTTCTCGTCGAGGTACTTGATCGGGTTGTCCTGCTCCTTGAGGGTGGGCAGCTCGCCGATCCGGTAGCGGGTGTCGTTGAGGGCGGCGTTGAGGACGAAATCGCTCTTGATGAGCCGGGCGGTCGTCTTGACGTAGACGCCGAACGCCGTCCGGTTGCGGGTCGGGTCGCCCTGTTCGGCGATCGACGACGGGGCGGAGGCGACCTGGAGCAGGGCGTAGGACTCGTACTTGGCCGGGAGCAGCGTCCAGGCCAGGTACGCCAGACCGCTGCCCAGCAGCGCGCCGCAGAACAGGATCATCATCCAGTGCAGCCGCAGGTAGGTGAACACCATCACCGCCCCGGGTGCGTCTGGCCGGGGCCGGTCGCCGGGCCGGGCCGCCGGGCGCGCGGGGCGGGCGGTCTGTTGCTGCGCGGGGGCCGCCGGGGCGGCGAAGTGCGGACCGTTCATGGGGCCTGCTTCCGTTCAGGCTAGGGGGCAGTCCGGGGCCACCTGGCGAACCCCGAGCGTCAGCGAGGGGGTGGGTCGGTCAACCCCTCCCCCCAACCCCCTCCCCGAAGCGGGGAGGGGGAGTAGACACTTTCTCCCCTCCCCGCTTCGGGGAGGGGCCGGGGGAGGGGTGAAAACCTTACCCCCTCGCTTCCGCTCGGGGTTCGCCGTCAGGCGAACCGGACCGGGGCGAACCCGACCGCCGGGGCCGTCGGGCGGACGACCAGCCGGCTCAGACACCACAGCTGCAACCCGAGCAGTGCCAGCCCGACCGGCATCATCAGCCAGCCGTGCAGGTCGTGCAGGAAGTCCAGGGTGCTCTTCTCGTCGGTCAGCGTGTACGCCACCCCGGTGGCGGTGATCCGCAGGGCGTTCGCCACCACCGCGATCGGCACGATCCCGAGCAGGACCATCAGCTTCTCGAACCGGGTCCGGTCGGTCAGCAGGACCGCCCCGACGGCGAACGCGGCGAACGTCATCAGCATCTTCAGTCCGCTGCACGCATCGACGACGCCCAGCCGCACCTCGTCGATGAGGATGACGTGCCCCTCGGCGATGGCCGGGTAGCCGAGCGTTTGCAGCAGGAATGTGCTGGCCTCGGTGGCGACGGCCTTGAGCGGCCCGCCGACGTTGCGCTCCACGTCGTAGGGGAGCGGGATCATGAAGATGAGGAAGAGGATCGCCGGGGCAGCCACCCTGGTGAGCTTCACCCCGCCAGTCGCGGCCGCCAGCCCGGCCAGCGACAGCAGCAGCGCCAGGCAGTCGAGTTGGTGGAACAGCAGCCCGCCAGCGAGCCAGCGCATGCCGGCGGCGACGACCAGCATCAGCCCGCCGATCAGCACCGCCGGCGTGCCGGGGGTCAGCTTGCCCTCACGGGCGGCGCGCCACAGCAGGTAGCCGGAGAAGAGCGGGACCAGGAACCCGTGAGAGTACTGCGGGTCGGACGACCACTTGTCGGCCATCCACAGGATGGTGGGCAGGAACGCCCAGCCGAAGACGGCCGCCACAGCGACCGGAAGCCCGACAGGGAACCGGGGAGACGGGGGCGTGTTCGGGGTGTTCGACATCCGTGTCTCGCTGCGGCTCGCCCCGGCCGTCCGTGGCCGGGTGACAGGTGGGGGATTGTGGACGATGCCCCCGCGAGTGTGCAACCCCAGCTTGGCGGTCGGGAGAGGAGGGGTGTCGGGAAATGCGGCACCCTGGGACCGCGGCCGTCCCGGCCGCTCTTGTCGTGCGAGTCGGGAGCCTCTGGTAACAGTCAAGCGCTTTGGGCGGGTGGAGC
>DASSAT010000768.1:0-5013 GCA_035699305.1 Fimbriiglobus sp.
GCGGTCGTGTGCGAGGATGACATGGCCGAGTCCGTCCGGGGGTTGGGTCGGTCTGGTAACCCCCATCCTCCCGGCCGGGCCGGCACTCGTCTACACCCCGACCGACACCGCCTCAGCTACACAAAGTTGCGGAAAGTACAGCTTGGACTTTCGCGCATTGCTTCGTCGGCGCAAGAAGATTGGCCGCAAACTACCGCTTCTTGAACGCCGACTCCAGCAAATGATCGACTTCCGTCACGGTATCGTTCATCACTTTTCACTCGATTTCGGGTTGCGAAAGCCAGACATTGAGGGGACTCTCGAAACGGTACAAGTGTTGGTCGATCTATTTGTCGAGGAAGTGGAACGCCGTCGTGGTGTTCCGATCCGCGATAGGTAGGTGCTTGCGGGTAGAAGAGCGCCGAACCCGGCGCTGCAGCCGACCGGGCCGGCAGCGGCTGATTCCGGGGTGAGAGATTCTGCAGCTGGCCCGGCGGCCGAGTTGGTTGTTCGGCGGCGAGCGGGCTCCGTCTTCGGAGGGACATCGTGGGGTGGTTTGGCCGGTGCCGATGTTACCTGTCCAGACGGCTGTCGCGCCCGGTCCGGGCCGCGCTGGTGGTGGCCGGGCTGTTCCTCGGGCCCGGGGCGCTGATCCTCGGCGAGGAGGCGGTGTACTGGGCCACCAGCACCCGGGTCGAGGGGACGGTGGTCGGGCACGAGCCGTATGGTAAGAGCAAGGGATACCGGCCGGTCGTCGAGTACCAGTGGGGCGGGCAGACGTACCGCTGCCGGTCCGGCGGGCAGACGGTGTGGGCCGGGTCGGAGCCGATCCCGGTGGGCACGACGATCGCCGTCTTCGTCTCCCGCGACGGCCCGTCGTCGAGCCGGCTGGGCATCCCGTTCCAGTGGCTGTTCTTGCCGTGTTGGGCCTGCCTGTTCCCCGGGAGCCTGTTCCTCCTGGGGGCCGTGGTGGCGATCGTATGGGGGCAGCCGGAGGACACCGAACCAGGTAGCGCGTTGTCAACGGGTGATTCGTGACGCCCAGTTGGGGTCGAACGGGGTTCGGTTCTTGAGCACGCCGTAGCCGAGAGGTGCCCTGGTAGAATTGTGCGGAAGGGGGTGCGGCCATGACCCCGCTCCAGGCCACGGTCCGCAAGGGTGTACCTATGGTTTGGGGCGTTCCGGGCGAGCGGGGGGGGGGCGTCAGCCCCCTGTTTATGCGCATCAACAGGGAGCTTACGCCCCCCGCTCGCCAGGATTTCAGCAGAGCATGATCCCGTCCTACGGCTGCGCGCCGGCCGGGAAGGCCGCCGTGTGCGCGATCGCCCGTGGGATCAGCTTCAGCGCCAGCGTGAACCGTATCCGCAGTTCGTCGCCGCCCTCCACCGCCAGCGACAGCGCCGACACCCGCTTGTCCTCGGTCCCGATCGCCTGGGCGACCTGCTGCCCGGCCCGCGGGTCGATCGCCGCGGCCAACTTCTGCACCCGGGCCGGGTTCACCACCACGTCCAGCGCCTTCGCCTCGCCCGGCTTCGCCGCGATTGCGGTCTTGATCGCCTCCACCGCCGCCGGGCCGAACGTCGCGTAGATCGCCTTCGGGGCGAACGCCACGCACACGCTCGCCTTGTCGCCGAACACCGCCTTCGCCTCGTCCGGCAGGAACAGCCCGACCGCCATCCGGTGGACGCTCACGCCCCCCGCCTTGGCGTCGTCGAGCTTGATCATGTCGCGGATTTCCTCGGGGGCCTTCTTGTGTAGCGCCCGCAGTTCCTTCTCCAGCTTCGACGGATCGTCGAACGACACCCCGACGACGGCGGTGAAGTGGCCGTCCTTGTCCGGTCCGGTCAGCGCTGCCCCGAGGTCGAACTCGCCGGACTTCACCGTTCGGCTCAGCCCCGCCAGCGCCTCGTCGATCGCCGCCTGGTACTTCTCGGGCGCCTCCTGCGCCGCGGCCTTGCGGCCCGCGCCCAGCCCGTCGGCGATGGCGGCGCGCACCTCCGGGGAGAACGTCGGCAGCTGGGCCAGCAGCCCGGCCGCGGCCGCGTCGCCGACCAACCCGGCGAACCGGTTGGCGGTCGGCTTGCGGCCGGCGATCTCCTTGGCCAACGCGGTATTCGGCTTCGCCTTGAGCGTCATCTCGTAGCCGACCTCGGCCGTCGTCGGGTCGTGGAACACGCGGACCACCGCCACGTCCCCCTCGCGGTACATCTGCTCGTTCATCTTGACGATGGACTTGACCGCCGCGCCCAGGGAGTCGGCCACGCCCGGCGGCAGCGGCGCCTGCTTGAGCTGCTCGGTCATCTGCTCCAGCTGCTTGCCCGCCTGCTCGGCCAGCCCCTTGGGCATCCGGCCGTAGTACGTCGTGTACGCGAACAGCCCGCGCTCGGCCGGGTTGACCAGCTTCGCCGCCGGGACCAGCTTGTCGGCCGCCAGCGCCTCGTCCTTCATGTTGATGCCGATGTGCGCGTACCGGTCGGCGAACCGCATCCGCACCGGGAACGGGGCCGGCTCGTCGCGCGGGTCGATCCGGTAGAGGCCGGCCTTGCCCTTGACCGGTTCGACGTCGAGCTTGATCCGCTTGAGGAACGCGACGAACTCCTTCTCGCTGGTGACCGGTACCATCACCACGCCGGTGAAGTTCTTGTAGTCTTCGAGCGACTCGGCCTTGTCGAGGTTGACGTAGCCGACCGCCGGGCGGATCAGGTCGATGCCCTCGAACCCCTTCTCGCCCAGCTGCGCCTCGATGGCCTCCTCCATCTGCTTGACCGCGGCGTCGCCGGCGACGGTGCGGACGATGGACTTGACGTCGGCGAGCGCCTTGCCGAGCGGGGCCAGTTGCGCGGTGACGGCGGGGCCGTCGGCCTTGTCCGGCTGGGCAGTGGCCGGCGCGGCGGCCAGCGCCAGGGCCGCGGCGGCGGTGAGCAGTCGAAGCGTCATGAGCGGTCCTCCCGAATGGGCGTGACGAGTGTCCGGGGTCATCCTATGACGCGGACGAGTCATCCGTCATTCCCGTTCCCCGACAAGGCGAGCGGGGGACGTTAGTCCCCCGAGTGAAGTGCCCGCGACTTCGCACGCCCCTCGGGGGACTAACGTCCCCCGCTCGCCTTGTTGACTAGAACAAACTTGACTCACCAGAGGTCCGCCATGAGCCACGCCGAGTTGCACCGCCGGGCCGTCGCGGTCTTTCGCGCCGCGCAGGACCGCGTCTGCGCCGCCCTGGAGGCGGCCGACGGGACGGGCCGGTTCCGCGAGGACGCCTGGGACCGCCCCGGCGGCGGCGGCGGACGCACCCGGGTGCTGGAGGAGGGCGGCGTCTTCGAGAAGGCCGGCGTCAACTTCTCCGAGGTGTCCGGCGAGTTCTCGCCGGAGTTCGCCAACCAGTTGCCCGGCGACGGGCTGTCGTTCACGGCCACGGGAATGAGTCTGGTGCTGCACCCGCGCAGCCCGCTGGTGCCGACGGTGCACGCCAACTTCCGCCTGCTGACGCACGGCTCGAAGGCGTGGTTCGGCGGCGGCGCGGACCTGACCCCGTACTATCCGTTCCGCGAGGACGTGGTCCACTTCCACACGACCTGGAAGCGGGTGTGCGAGACGTATTCGCCGATGGTCGATCACGCGAAGCTGAAGCGCGACTGCGACGAGTACTTCCACCTGCCGCACCGGCACGAGGCGCGCGGCGTCGGCGGCATCTTCTTCGACTACTTCGACGGCGGCGACCTGGAGCGGGCGTTCGCGTTCGTGCGCGACGCGGCCGACCAGTTCGGGCCGAGCTACGTCCCGATCGTCGAGCGGCGCAAGGGGCTGACGTGGACGCCGGAACAGCGGCGGTTCCAGGAGTACCGGCGCGGCCGGTACGTCGAGTTCAATCTGCTCTACGACCGGGGGACGGTGTTCGGCTTGAAGACGCACGGCCGGACCGAGAGCATCCTGATGAGCCTGCCGCCGGTGGTGCGCTACGTCTACGACTGGCGCCCGGAGCCGGGCAGCCCCGAGGCGGAGTTGACCGAGTACTGGCTGAAGCCGCGCGACTGGGCGGGGGAGACGGTGTAGGTCGGCCGATTGGCACGGCAAATGCCTGTATAGGGTGCCGTCGAATTTCGTCTTCATCGGGCCGGATGGGTCGAGGCTGCCATGTCACCCACGAGACACACGGGCGGAGAGCCTGACGGGGGCCAGAGTAACGCCCCTCTCGAAACACTGATCCAGGGCGAGCAGGTGCTCGAACGTGCGAAGTCGGTTTCCCGCCGGATCGTGGACGCCTGCCGCCGAGTCGCGCCGGACGACACCGACCCCGACAGCCCGGCCCTTCCATCGCCGCAAGACCCGGACGCCGGCTGACGGTCACTCCCCCAGGTTGGCGGCCGCCTCGGTCGGCTCCTCGTGCGGGGCCACGTCCGGGTGGGCGGTGATCGTCCGCGCGCAGCTGTTCCACCGCAGGATGGCGTCGTCGTTGGCCGGCGGCCGCAGGGCGCTCGCCCGCTCGTAGTAGCTCATCGCCTCGGTCAGGCACTCGTAGGCCGCCGCCCCGGCCCGCGGCTTGTCCGAGCGCAGCCAGGCGATCCCCTCCCGCTCGCCGATGATCCCCGCGTAGTACGCCCGCTCGTAGTCGCCGCGTAGCCGTGGCAGCAGGTCCCGCGCTGCCCGCGGCGGCACCGGCCGCGGGCCGTACAGCCGGTCGGTCAGCGCCAGGATTAGCGTCGTCAGCGCCTCCTGGTTGTCCGGCTCGACAGCGAGCACGTCCTCGCAGATGCTCTGGGCCTGCTCCGGCTCGTTGAGCATGCGGTACCGCAGCGCCTTCTCCAGCGCCGCCGGGACGGCGTCGGCGGTGATGGGTTTCGGTACGAACACGCCGCACCTCCGATCGGTCAGGCGCTATCCGTCGCGGGTGACCAACTCTTGTAGATGGGGATGAGAGCCTGTCGTCGGGGTAGAACGGAGGTTGGACCGACTTCCTTTCCCCCCGGAGCGACAGGCCATGACTACCGTACCGGTTTTCGTCGGACTCGACTACCACAGCAACGCCATCCAGGTGTG
>DASSAT010000769.1:0-3728 GCA_035699305.1 Fimbriiglobus sp.
CCAAGCACCAAATCCCAAACAAGACACCCTCTTGTTTGGGATTTGGTGCTTGGGATTTGGGATTTACCGCGAAGCGGTCATCATCTCGTCGAACAGCCCCAGGAACCGCTCCTCGATGGCAGCGTTGGTGAACCGCGATTCGTAGCGGTCCCAGCCGCGCGTCACCTGCCGCTCGCGCCCGGCCGGGTCGGCCAGCACCTCGCGGATGCGGTCGGCCAGAGCGGCGGGGTCGGCCTCGGCGTACCGGGCCGCGTCGCCGCCGGTGTGCGGCACCGCCGCGGTCGGCACCGCCACCACCGGCA
Source organism: Fimbriiglobus sp. (assembly GCA_035699305.1). Taxonomy (GTDB): domain Bacteria; phylum Planctomycetota; class Planctomycetia; order Gemmatales; family Gemmataceae; genus DASSAT01. The sequence goes on from DASSAT010000769.1 coordinate 303, forward strand.
GCCGCAGGCCCATCGCCTCCACCAGCGGCACGCAAAACCCCTCGTGCAGGCTCGTCACAAGGAGCACGTCCGCGGTCAGGTACAGCGCCTTGAGTTGGCCGACCGTCACCTTGCCCGTCACCAGCGTCGCGCCGCCGACGCCGTACTCCTCGATCACCTTCTCCACTTCGGCGGCGTGCTCCGGCACCGGCCGGTCGCCGACCACAACCAGCCGGGCGCGCGAGTCGAAACGCCTGCGGTAGTCGGCGAACGCCCGCACCGCCAGCGGGATGTTCTTGTTCGGCACCAGCCGACCAACGAGCAGCAGGTTGGTGTTCCAGTCGTCCAGCCCGGCGACCGCCTGGTAGTCCGGCTCGGCAGCGAAGAGCTGGTCCGCCTGATGGAACGGCGGCAACTCCGCGACTTCGCGGCCGGGGCAGAGTTCGCGGACGTGGGCAGCGTTGAACTCCGAGTCGGCCCAGATACGGGCGTCGGTCTTCGCCAGCCGGCCGACCTCCGCGATGCCCTGGGCGCAGCCGGCCGCGACGGCCGGGTTGGTCGCGGCGAAGAACTCCGGCGGGGTGACGTTGTGGTACTTGACCGCCTTGCGCCGGCAGGGGAGCTGTTCGACCGCCTTGACCGCCCAGTCGCAGCCGATCGAGTGGTGATAGATGAGTACGTCGTCGGGGCTGCCGAGCATCTGGGGGAGTTCGTCCGGCGTCTTGACCGGCTCGTTGACCTTGCCGGTCCAGGCGAACAGCAGCACGTCGTGGCCGCGCTTGCGCAGGGCGCGGGTCATCCCCAGCACGTCGTTGCCGACGGCGTCCCCGTCCACCAGCGTCGGGATCGCGATGCCGATCGTCATGGGGCGTCCTCGAAGAACCTATCCCCCCGGCCCCCTTCCCTAAGAGGGAAGGGGGAGATCGGTTCTTCCACCCCTCCCCGCTTCGGGGAGGGGCCGGGGGAGGGGTTGCCTTTACTCGACCAGGAACCCGTGTTCCCGCAGCGCTGCCGCCAGCGACTGGCCGGCCGCCTTCCAGGTAAAGCACTTCGCCCGCGCCGCCGACGCCGCCCCGAGCCGCGCCGCCTCCGTCCGGTCGGCGTACACCCGCCGCATCTGCGCCACCATCGACTCCGCCGACGGCTCCGCCCAGTGGCCGTGGTAAATCTCGTTCTTCACCGGCACGAGCCGGTAGTCCACCGGGTAGCCGACCGACTCGTCGAAATACGCGGTCAGTCCGCTGAACGCCGCCGAGACGATCGGCCGGCCGCACGCCATCGCCTCGATCAGGTGCAACCCGAACCCCTCGCCCGACGACCCGTTCAGGTACGCGGTCAGCGACCGATACCAGTCGGCCAACTCCGGCAGCGGCAGCACGGCGCGGATCACGTCGATCCGCGGGTCATCGTAAGTTTCCACGCCCGGCGACCCGGGGCTGATCTTCACCCGCAAGCGCACGTCCGGTTCGATCGGGAACGCCCGGCGGAACAGGTCGATGAGCCACTGCGCGTTCTTCCGCACCCCGCCGGAGGTCAGCGCGCCCGCCGTTCCGAACGTACACACCTCCGGCGGGCCGACCGTGGGGTGGTAGATCAGCGGATCATACCCGAGCGGGGCGACCGCAAGCGGTGCCGTCACCCCGCTGGCCCGGAAGCCCTCGACCTGCCAGCGGCTCGGGACGATGACCACGCCGGCCCTGTTCAGGTGCGGCACCGTCGCCGGGTTGAGCCGGTCGCACTCCCACATGGTGTAGACCGCGGACAGCCGGTCCGGGTGGAACCGGGCGATCAGGAACGGTGGGCCGAGGATGAGCTGGCGGTCAGCCGAGTCGCGCTCCTCGGCCGGCCGCAGCAAGCCCGGCGGGACCAGGTCGGTGCGGACCCCGGCCCCGGGGTGCATGTACAGGTCGGCCCCCGCCGACGGCAGCCCCTTGAGCATCCAGAACGCGACGTGGTCGTAGCCGCCGACGCCGCGCACGTCCGCCGCCAGAATCAACCGCTTGCCCTTCGCCTTCGGAGCCTTGCCGACCCGCGCCCGGTCCAAGAGCGGCCGGTCGTCGATCGGGTACGCCAGCACCGGCTCCAGCACCGGCCGGCGGTCCGCTGGTACGCCGTCCAGCGCCCAGCCGGCCAGCGCCTTCGGGTCGAGGTCGGCCGGGACCGCGTCCGACAGTCGGCGGAGCGGGGTCAGCCAGACGGCGTTCGCGGCGTCGCCGGCCGGGACGGTGTTGGTCACGTCGTACACCCGTCCGCCGACCGCGCTCAGGTCCGGGTCACGCTTCAACGCCGCGGCGAAGTGGTACAGGGCGTGTTCGGAGAGTTCCAGCCCCGGCGGTAGCACGACGACGTATTCGCACTCGGCCTTCGCGAGTACCTTGGCGATGGCGGCCGGCCGGCCCATCCACCCGGGCACCCGGGCGCCGACCACCCGCGGGTCGGGGCCGACGATCCCCTCCAGGTGCGGTCCCAACTCGACCGGCCCCGCGGCGGCGACGAGCAATTGCCAGTGCGGGTAAATCTGCCGGCGGACCGAGTGCGCCGACGTGCGGGCTGCGTCCATCCGCCCGGGGTCCACCGGCAAGAGCACTGCCAGCGGCGGCGGGTCGGGCATGGCGTCCACCGCCCGGCGGACGCGCTCGGCCTCGTCGGCCGGCAACGAGTGTCGCCGCGACCAGCCGCCGTCCACCTCGCCGACGGCGATCGCCCCGAGTTGCATCACCCGGGCGTCGGTCAGCCCCTTGTACAGCTTCGTGCCGAACTCCTGGAGCCGACCGCGGAGCAGCAGTTTGCCGCCGCGCACGACCGCGGGGCCGAAGCAGTGGTAGGCGCGGGTCAGCCGCACCTTGGCCTTCACCGCGCGGGCCAGGGCCGCGGCGTTGGCCACCCGGCGGACCGCGAACTGCTCCAGCGACAGGCTACCCTCGGCGTGCCAGACGTCCAGGCGGACGCCGGCGGCCGGGCGGGTCAGCCGGAGCATGAACGCCTCGCCGAACCCGCGGTTCCAGGCGAACGCCTCGCGGGCGACCGGCCGGGGGTTGGCGTCGCCGGGGTCGAAGGTCAGTTCCAATCGCTTGCGGAGGGTGAACCGGTCGGCCGACCGGGCGGCGAGGCGGACCTCGTACCAGCCGGGTTCGAGTCGGCCCGCGGCGGCGAAGCGGACGTGCGGGGCGGCGACGGCCCACTTGTCGGGGCCGATGGCCTCAAGCCCCGGCCCAGGCTCCAGGTCGGCGGTGGCGACAGACCAGGCGGGGTCGGTGCGGAGGGCCGGGGTAGCAGGCATGGCGGCGCTCCTTGCCGCGGGGGTCACGTCCGTGTGCGTCGGGTGGGATAAGGTCGGAAATCGCGGGGGTGGATGTCAAGTCCAACCCCTGGGACCTCGGCCGTCCCGGCCGCTCTTGTTTCACGAGTCGGGGGCCTGGGGACGGCGTGGAATCGCCCCTTTCCCGT
>DASSAT010000770.1:0-3479 GCA_035699305.1 Fimbriiglobus sp.
CCCCCCCCCCGCTCGCCCGTAGGGTCAGCACCGGCGCGCCGACCGGCACCTTGTCCCCCGGCTTCACATGGACCGCCTCGACGGTGCCGGCGACCTCGGCCGGCACCTCGACCGCCGCCTTGTCCGTCTCGACTGCGATCACGTTCTGCCCGACCGTCACCTTGTCCCCGGGCTTGACCAGCACGTTGACGACGGTGGCCGTGTCGATCCCTTCGCCGAGTGCGGGGAGCGTGAACTCGACCTTCGCCGCACCGGGCGCGGGAGGCGGGGCGGGCTGTTGCGGCTGGGCTTTCGGCGGGGGAGGCTTCTGGCCGTCGGGCTTGGCGGCACCGGCCGCGGCGAGCTTGAGGATCGGCGCCCCGACCGGCACCTTGTCGCCGGGCTTCACCAGCACCTGTTCGACGATGCCGGCGGCCTCGACGGGGACTTCGACCGCTGCCTTGTCGGTCTCGACCGCGACGACGTTCTGTCCCGCGGTGATGGCGTCGCCCGGCTTGACCAGGACGTTGACCACCGTCGCCGAGTCGATGCCCTCGCCCAGCGCGGGCAGGCGGAATTCCATCGTTCACCCGATGAATGATGAACGATGAATGATGAATGATGAATGGAAACCCGGGTCGGGATTCATCATTCATCGTTCATCATTCATCATTGTTACTCACACCGTCCACGGCGCCGGGCGGGTCGGGTCGATCCCCAACTCCTTGATCGCCTTCGTCACCGCGGCGCGATCCAGTTCGCCGCGCTCGCTCAGGGCGTACAAGGCCGCTACCGCCACGTGCTCGGCGTCCACCTCGAAGAACCGCCGCAGCGCCTTGCGGGTGTCGCTGCGGCCGAACCCGTCGGTCCCCAGCGCCAGCAGCCGACCGCCCAGGTACGAGCCGACCTGCTCGGCCACCGCCCGCATGAAGTCGCTCGTCGCCACCACCGGGCCTTTGGTGTTGCCGAGCACCTTCTGGACGTAAGGCAGCCTCCCCTCGGCGTCCGGGTGCAGGCGGTTGTGCCGCTCGCACTCGATCGCGTCGCGGCGAAGCATCTGGTAGCTGGTCACGCTATAGACCGTGCTCGCCACCTTGTACTTCTCGGCCAGGAGTTGTTGCGCCCGCAGCGCCTCGTTGAGGATGACGCCGCTGCCGAGGAGCTGCACCTCCAGCTTCGCCCCGGCCGGCTTGACGGACTTCAGCGGGTAGATGCCGCGGATGATGCCCTCGCGCACGTCCTCGCCGGGCATCGCCGGCATGTCGTAGTTCTCGTTGTAAACCGTCAGGTAGTAGAAGCAGTGCTCGTTGCGGACGTACATCGCGTTGATGCCATCCTCGATGATGACCGCGAGTTCGTAGCCGTAGGCTGGGTCGTAGGCCCGGCAGGTGGGGATGGTCAGGGCGACCAGGTGGCTGTGCCCGTCCTCGTGCTGAAGCCCCTCGCCGTTGAGGGTGGTGCGGCCGGCGGTCGCGCCCATCAGGAACCCGCGGGTGCGGGCGTCGGCGGACGCCCAGATCAGGTCGCCGACCCGCTGGAACCCAAACATCGAGTAATAGATGTAGAACGGGATGGCGTTCACCCCGTAGGTGCTGTACGCGGTGCCGGCCGCGATCCACTCGGCCGTCGCCCCGGCCTCGTTGATCCCCTCCTGGAGGATCTGTCCGGTGGCGCTCTCGCGGTACTCGGTCAGCGTCCCCTTATCGACCGGGTTGTACAGCTGGCCGACCGGCGAGTAGATGCCGAACACCTTGTACATCGGCGGCATGCCGAACGTCTGCCCCTCGTCCGGGACGATCGGGACGATCAGCTTGCCAATGTTGGGGTCGCGGCAGAGTTGGGCCATCAGCGTGACCCAGGCGAGCGTCGTGGACTGCGGCTTGGCGGACGCCTTGTACAGCGCCTCGAACCCCTTGCGGGCCGGCGGCTGCAGGGGCGTGTAGTCGGTGTTGCGGAACGGCTGGTAGCCGCCGAGCGCCTTGCGACGCTCGCGCAGGTACTTCATCTCGGCGCCGTCTTCCGGCGGCCGGTAGAACGGCACCTTGCCTAGCTCGTCGTCGGTGAACGGCAGGTCGAAGCGGTCGCGGAACTGCCGCAGGGCCGCGGTCAGTTGCCGCGAGGAAATCTCCTCCGGGGCCATGTCCGGCTCGCGCTCGATGTCCACGGCGAGCTTTTTCAACTGGTGGGTGGTGTTCTTCCCCTCGCCGCCGGTGCCGGGGACACCGTAGCCCTTGACTGTCTTGACCAGGATGACCGTCGGCGCGCCCCTGTGCTCGACCGCGGCCTTGTACGCCGCGTACACCTTCAGCGGGTCGTGCCCGCCGCGCTTCAGGTTGGCGATCTGCTTGTTGGACAGGTGATCGGCGAGCGCCTTCAGCTCGGGGGTGTTGAAGAACGTCTCGCGGATGAACGCCCCGCGCCGCTCCAGGTCCTCCTTCGGGGTGAGCAGCACCTTCTTGGCCACCTCGTCCGGGGTCCGCATGTCGCGGCCGATGTACTCCTGGTACTCGCCGTCCACCACCTCGCTCATCCGCCGGACCAGCGCCCCGGTGTGGTCGGCCCGCAGCAGCGGGTCCCAGTCGCTGCCCCAGACCACCTTGACGACGTTCCACCCGGCCCCGCGGAAGATGCCCTCCAACTCCTGGATGATCTTGCCGTTGCCGCGGACCGGGCCGTCGAGCCGCTGGAGGTTGCAGTTGATGACCCAGGTCAGGTTGTCGAGTTTCTCCCGGCCCGCGAGGCCGATGCAGCCGAGCGTCTCCGGCTCGTCGCACTCGCCGTCGCCCAGGAACGCCCAGACCCGGACCGGGTCGGTGTCGGTCAGCCCGCGATCGCGCAGGTAGTGGTTGAACCGGGCGTGGTAGATGGACATGATCGGGCCGAGGCCCATGCTGACCGTCGGGAACTGCCAGAAGTGCGGCATCAGCCACGGGTGCGGGTAGCTCGGCAGCCCGCCGCCCGGCTGGAGTTCCTGGCGGAAGTGGGCGAGTTGCTCGTCGGAGATACGGCCCTCGACGTAGGCCCGGGCGTACATCCCGGGGCTGGCGTGGCCCTGGAAGAAGACCACGTCCCCGTGGCGGCGGTCGGTGCGGCCGTGGAAGAAGTGGTTGAAGCCGATCTCGTAGAGGGTGGCGGCGCTGGCGTAGGTGGAGATGTGGCCGCCGACGTTGGTGTTCTTGTTCGCCCGCAGGACCATTGCCATCGCGTTCCAGCGGACGGCGCTCTTGATGTTGCGCTCCAACTCCCGGTTGCCGGGGAACCGCGGCTGGTCCTCGACCGGGATGGTGTTGACGTAGGGGGTGGTGATGCCGGAGGGCATCTTGGCCCCGGCCCGCGCCGCGACTTGCAGGAGGGTGTCGAGCAGGAACCGGGCGCGCTCGGGGCCTTGGTGCCGGATCACCGCCTCCAGGGACTCCAGCCACTCGGCGGTCTCCTGCGGGTCAGCGTCTTCCGGCAGGAGGGCGGACCGGGCGGCGAGGACCTCAGGGGTGATGAGCATC
>DASSAT010000771.1:0-23481 GCA_035699305.1 Fimbriiglobus sp.
GGGAAGGTCCTGCTCCAGACGCACGGCGGCGAGATCCGCTGGCGGAACGTCTTCGTCCGCCCGATCCCGTCCGACGAGGCCAACGCCATCCTGAGCAAGCACGGGGCCGACGGGTTCGAGAAAGTCTTCAACGGCAAGGACTTCGCCGGGTGGGCCGGCCCGGTGGACAACTACCAGGTGGCCGACGGTGCGATCGTCTGCAAGCCGCACAAGGGCGGGACGATCTACACCAAGAAGCAGTACGCGGACTTCGCCGCCCGGGTGGAGTTCAAGCTGCCGCCGGGCGGCAACAACGGGCTGGCGATCCGCTACCCCGGGACGGGCGACACGGCTTACGTCGGGATGTGCGAGGTGCAAATCCTCGACGACACGTCGCCGAAGTATGGCACGCTCGACCCGCGGCAGTACTGCGGGTCGGCCTACGGCATGATCGCGGTGAAGCGCGGCTACCTGCGGCCGGTCGGCGAGTGGAACCTCATGGAGGTGACGGCCAAGGGATCGACGATCCGGGTGGAGCTGAACGGCACCCGGGTGCTGGACGGGGACCTGAGCAAGGTGACGGAGTACATGGCCAACTCCGCGCACCCCGGCAAGGGCCGCACCGAGGGCCACTTCGGGTTCGCCGGCCACTCGGACCCGGTCTCCTTCCGCAACGTCCGCATCAAGAGCGTGAAGTAGGCGTTTTGGAACGTAGTAGGCACACTCCGTGTGCCGTTCTTGCTGACTCGAAGAACGGCACACGGAGTGTGCCTACTACATTCGGCTACCGAAAGTCCTGCTGGACCGGCGGGGGCCGCGACCCGATAATGGGTGCGGCCCCCCTTGCCGCGGTCGCCCCGCCGGTCGTTTCGTCTGTCCGCCTCGCCGGGTGTGCTTATGCCCTTCGCCGCGCTCCGTCTGCCGGTCCTGACCGCCCTCGCGGTGGGTCTCTTCGGCCGCGCGACGGCCGCGGACAAGCCGCCGACGCCGGAACAGGTCCGCTTCTTCGAGTCGCGCGTCCGGCCGGTGCTGGTCGAACACTGCACCAAATGCCACGGCGAGAAGACCCAGCGCTCCGAGTTGCGGCTGGACAGCGCCGCCGCGATGAAGGAAGGCGGCGCGTCGGGCGAGCCGCTGCTGGGCGAGCCGGCCAAGAGCATGTTGCTGCGCGCGGTTCGCCACGACGCCGACGTGGCCCCGATGCCGCCCAAGGGGAAGAAGCTCAGCGACGCCCAGATCGCCGACCTGGCCCAGTGGGTGAAGATGGGTGCGCCGTACCCGGCCGTCGTGCTTAAAACGCACGACCGCGACCACTGGGCGTTCCGGCCGGTGACGCGGCCCGCCGTCCCGATCGTCACGGACCCGGCGTTCCCCGTCCGCAACCCGATCGACGCATTCGTTTTGGCGAAGCTCCGCGCGGCCGGGCTGACGCCCGCCGCCCCGGCCGACAAGCGGACGCTCATCCGACGGGTGACGTTCGACCTGACCGGCCTGCCGCCGACTCCGACCGAGATCGACGCCTTCCTGCGCGACGACTCGCCGGGCGCCTACGCGACGGTGGTCGAACGGCTGCTGGCGTCGCCGGCCTACGGCGAACGGTGGGGCCGGCACTGGCTCGACGTCGCCCGGTACGCCGACAGCAACGGCCTCGACGAGAACATCGCTCACGGCAACGCCTGGCGCTACCGTGACTACGTCGTCCAGAGCTTCAATGCGGACGTGCCGTACAACCAGTTCGTCCGCGAGCAGGTGGCCGGCGATCTGATGCCGGCCGCGGACGCCACGACCCGTCACCGGCAGCTGATCGCCACCGGGTTCCTGTCACTGGGGCCGAAGGTGCTGGCCGAGCCGGACAAGCGCAAGATGGAGCTGGACATTGTGGACGAGCAACTCGACACGACGTGCCGGGCGATCCTGGGGCTGACGATGGGCTGCGCGCGCTGCCACGACCACAAGTTCGACCCGATCACGGCCGCCGACTACTACGCCCTCGCCGGCATCTTCCTCAGCACCAAGACGATGGACTCGTTCAAGACCATCGCCAGCTGGCACGAGAACGAGGTCGCCACCCCGGCGGAGCTGAAGTGCCGGGCGGACCACGAGGCCGAGGTCGCCCGGTTCAAGTGGCAGCTGATGGCGCTGCACTGGAGGAAGGCGACCTCCGCGGTCAAGTCCGCCCGGCGGTGCGCGGCGGAGGCGATTGCCCAGCTCGAAAAGAACGCCCCGGAGGTCTCGTCCGCGATGGGCCTGACCGAGGGCAAGGTCGTCGATTCGCCGATCCTGCGCCGCGGCAGCTACCTCAGCCCCGGCCCGGTCGTCGCGCGCCGGTTCCCGACCGTGCTGGCCGGCGAGGGGCAGCCGCCCTTACCGAAGGACCACAGCGGCCGGCTGCAACTGGCCCGGTGGCTGACCGACCCGGCCAACCCGCTGACGGCCCGGGTGATGGTCAATCGCGTCTGGCGGTGGCACTTCGGCCGCGGCATCGTCGGCAGCGTGGACAACTTCGGCCTCCTGGGCGAGAAGCCGACGCACCCGGAACTGCTCGACTGGCTGGCGACCGAGTTCGTGGCAAACGGCTGGTCCGTCAAGCACCTGCACCGGCTGATCGTCCTCTCCAGCACCTACCGGATGAGTTCGGCCCACGACTCGAAGGCCGCGGAGGCGGACCCGGCGAACCGGCTCCTGTGGCGGGCGAACGTGCGCCGGGTGGAAGCCGAGGTGATCCGTGACTCACTGTTGGCCGTGGCCGGAGAGCTGGACCGGACGATGGGCGGGCCGGCGCTGCATCACGTGAAGAATCGGGCGTTCCTGTTCGACCACACGTCGAAGGACCTGACCACCTACGACAGCAAGCGGCGGTCGCTGTACTTGCCGGTCGTCCGCAACCACCTGTACGACGTGTTCCAGCTGTTCGACGCTCCCGACGCGGCGGTCATCCACGGCGACCGCGCCACGACGACCGTGGCCACCCAGGCGCTCTTCTGGATGAACAGCCCGCTGGTGATGAGTACAGCCGACGATCTGGCCGAGACGCTGCTGGGCCGCACGGACCTGGACGACGCCGGCCGGGTGCGGACACTCTACGAGACCGCCTACGGCCGGCCGCCGACCGCGAAGGAGACCGCGCGGGCGCTGGCGAGCGTAGCCGAGTTCGAGGCGGCGCTGGCCGCGACGGTGCCGGAGTCCGGCAAGCGGCGGCAGCGGGCGTGGAGTTTGGTCTGCCACGTCGTCCTGGCTGCGAACGAGTTCGTTTACGTTCGGTAATAGTGTAGTAGGCACACTCCGTGTGCCGTCGAGCAAGAACGGCACACGGAGTGTGCCTACTACGCTCAAGACCGCCGCCCGCGAGACCTCTTCCATGCTGCCGCATCTTCTCTCCCGCCGCACCCTCCTGCAACAGTCCGCCCTCGGGTTCGGCTTCCTGGCGCTGGCCGACCTGATCGCCGGCGAGGCCCACGCGGCAGACACGGACCCCCTCGCCCCGAAGAAGCCGCACTTCCCCCCGCGCGCCAAGCGGGCCATCTTCCTGTTCATGAAGGGTGGGCCGAGCCACGTCGATATCTTCGACCCGAAGCCGCTGCTCGACCGCGACCACGGCAAGCCCTACCCCGGCGAGCGGCCCCGCGTCACCTTCGCCGCGACCGGCACGTTGCTGAAGTCGCCGTGGAAGTTCGAGAGACACGGCCAGAGCGGTAGCCCGGTCAGCGAACTCTTCCCGCACGTGGCGAAGTGCGTCGATGACATCTGCTTCATCCACTCGCTGTACGGCACCAACCCGGCCCACGGCGGCGCGCTGTTGAAGCTGCACACCGGCAGCGACAACTTCGTCCGCCCGAGCCTGGGGGCGTGGCTGGCCTATGGGCTGGGGACCGAGAACAAGAGCCTGCCGGCGTTCGTCACCATCTGCCCGACGCTGGCCCACGGCGGGGTGAATAACTGGGGGTCGGCGTTCCTGCCGGCCGCCTGCCAGGGTGTGCCGATCGGCAACGCCGCCGTCCCCGTGGACCAGGCCAAGGTCCGCTACATCCGCAACGCGACGACCACCCCGGACCTGCAAAGGCGGCAGCTCGAACTGCTGGCCGAGGCCAACCGCGAGCACCTGGCCCGCACCGGCCCCGATAAATCTCTGGAGGGGCGGATCGACTCGTTCGAGTTGGCGTTCCGCATGCAGTCGGCGATGCCGGAGGCCGAGGACATCTCCCGCGAGTCCGCCGAGACGCAGAAGCTCTACGGTCTGGACGACCCGAAGACGGCCGGGTTCGGCCGGCAGTGCTTGCTCGCGCGGCGGCTCTCCGAACGCGGCGTCCGCTACGTCCAGGCGACGCACAGCGACGCGGCGGTGCAGTGGGACCAACACAGTAACCTGAAGCGCGACCACGAGAAGAACGCCCGCGAGGTGGACAAGCCGATCGCGGGCTTGCTAACCGACCTGAAGCGGCGCGGCTTGTTGAAGGACACGCTGGTGATCTGGGGCGGGGAGTTCGGCCGGACGCCGACGGTGCAGGGGAAGGCCGACGGCCGAGACCACAACCCCGAGGGGTTCACGGTCTGGCTGGCCGGTGGCGGGGTGAAGCCCGGCTTCCGCTACGGCGCCACCGACGACTACGGCTGGTTCGCGGCCGAGGACAAGGTCCACTTGCACGACTTCCACGCGACGCTGTTGTACCTGATGGGCCTGGACCACGAGCGGCTGACGTACCGGTACGAAGGCCGCGACTTCCGCCTGACGGACGTCGCGGGCCGGGTGGTCAACGAGATCATGGCGTAGCCCCCAAGCACCAGGAGGCCCACGGGTGGGTCAGTTGTTCGACACCATCCGACAACTCGTGGCCGAGGAGATGTACCTCGTTGGCCTACACGCCGCCGAGCGACTGGAAGAGCGCGGTATCATGGAATGGCAAGCCGTCGCCGGGTTGGACGACGGGGTACTCGTTGCCGAACGGCCGGATGCATCCCCGAACCCTACCGTCGAGGTCCGCGAGGTGCTGCCCGACGGGACCGAGTTCAAGGCGGTCTGGTCGTACCTGCCCCAGAGCGGGGTGGCCAAGCTGGTAACAGTCCACTTCTTCGACCGGGAGTAATCATGCGTGTGGCGGGCGAGCGGGTCAAGCGAACGCGGTTGATTCAGACCGACCGGTACGTCGTGGCGGTCGAGGTCGAGTTGGTGATTCCTCTGGACGACCCGTCCGAGCCGAGCTACGAGGCCGAGACGGTCCGGTTCCTCCGCGAGGTCCGTGACCGCGCCGAGCGTGGCGACGAGGAGTGGCTGCGTCGGCACGGCAAGCTCTACGTCGCGACTGAGATCACATGAGGGGCGGTGGGTCGGCCGTACAGTATTATCGGGGCACACCCGACCGGGAGGGCGTATGGGTTCCACTACGGAAGAAGTGCTGAGCGCGGCCCTGGCGCTGCCCGACGGCGACCGCCTCGAACTGGTGGAAGCGCTGATCGCCTCCCTCCAGCCCGCCGACCGGCCGCCCTTCGACGACTCCTGGAGGGAGCTCATCCGCCGCCGCTCCGCCGAACTCCGGTCCGGCGCAGTCACTCCGATCCCGTGGGCCGAGGTCAAGCGGCAGGCCCGGGAGAAGGCCGGTGGCTGAGGTCGCGTTCCACCCCGAGGCCCGAGACGAGTACGACGTGGCGCTGTCCGCGTATCAAGCCCGCAGTCCGCGAGCGTCAGCCCGGTTCGAGATGGAGGTGGAACGGCTACTGGGGCTGATCGAGGCGAATCCGGATTCCTTCCCCGCCTACGACGACGAACACCGCTTCGCCGTTCTGCGGCGATTCCCGTACAGCGTCGTCTACCAGGTGCAACCGGACCGCGTGTACGTGGTCGCGGTTGCCCATTCGAGTCGTGACGCGGGGTACTGGGGCGGCCGCACCTGACCCACAAACCCGGGACGGCACAGCCGGTTTCCTCGTTGACAACACCCGCGCCGGCTGGTTCATTCACATCTTCCGCTTGTCCGCCAGGGTTCTCACATGACCCGCGCACTCCTCGCCGTCGTCGCGCTCGGCTGCGCCTCGCGGCTAACCGCGGCGGATACGCCGCCGAACGTCGTCCTGTTCCTCGCCGACGACCTCGGCTGGGCGGACTGCTCCATCAACGGCGCGAAGGATACCCGCACGCCGAACATGACCCGGCTCGCCGCGGACGGGTTGACGTTCACTCATGCGTTCGTCGCTTCGCCTTCGTGCGCGCCGAGTCGGGCGGCGCTGCTCACCGGGCTGACCCCGATGCGCAACGGCGCCATGCTCAACCACGCCCGGCCCCGCGCCGGCGTCAAGAAGTGGCCGGCGTACTTCCAGGAACTCGGCTACGAGGTCGCGGCCATCGGCAAGGTCGCCCACTACGCACAAGTCACCGGCTACGGCTTCGACCACGCCAGCCACTTCAAGTACCACGAGGACGAGTGCGTCAACGAGGCGGTCCGGTGGCTCGGCGCGCGGAAGCCAGGCAAGCCACTCTGCCTGATCGTCGGCACCAACTGGCCGCATGTCCCGTGGCCGAAGACGCCGGCCGCCGGGCCGGTCACGCTGCCGCCGACGCTGGTGGACACGCCGGAGACGCGGCGGTCCCGCGCCAAGTACGCCGCTGCGGTCGCCAACGCCGACCGCGACCTGGGACTCGTTTACGACGCGGCCCGCAAGCACCTCGGCGACGGCACGCTGTTCCTGTTCACCGCCGACCACGGGTCGCAGTTCCCGTTCGGCAAGTGGAACTGCTACGACGCGGGTATTCGAACGCCCCTCGTTGTCGTCTGGCACGGCAAGGTCAAGCCAGGGACGACCACCGACGCAATGGTGAGCTGGCTCGACCTGCTGCCGACGTGCCTGGAGGCGGTGGGAGGTAAAGCCCCGCGGGGCATCAGCGGGCGGTCGTTCCTGCCGGTGCTTCGCGGCGAGATGACGACGCACCGCGACGAGGTGTTCGCCACCCACAGCGGCGACGGAAGCTTCAACGTCTACCCGATCCGGGCGGTGCGGACGAAGGACTGGAAGTACATCCGCAACCTGGACCCGACCGCGGAACACCATACACACGTGGATAAGGCGAACGCTGGCGACGGCCGCGAGTACTGGGACTCCTGGGCGGCGAAGGCGAAGACCGACCCGGTCGCGGCCGCCGTCGTCCGCCGCTACCACACCCGGCCGGCCGAGGAACTCTACGACCTCCGCGCCGACCCGTGGGAGTTGAAGAACCTGGCCGCCGACCCCGCCCACGCCGCGACTATAAAGAAACTCCGGGCCGACCTCGACGCCTGGATGACGGCCCAGGGCGATGAAGGGCTGAAGACCGAACGCAGCCTGCCCGACCCCCGGCCCAAGAAGAAGAAGAAGGAGAAGAAGTGACTCGCACCCTGGGACTCGTCGCCGCACTCCTTCTGACGGTCGCCGCGTCGGCCGCCCCGCCCCGCGGCTACTCGATCCCGTTGATCGACCTGAGCGGCGACACCGCCCGGCAGGTGGTCGTGGACCGCGAGGCCGGGCAGTACCTCGGGCACCCGACCACGGTGCTGCTCGAAGACGGCAAGACGATGCTCTGCGTCTATCCGAAGGGGCACGGCAAGGGGGCGATCGTTTACAAGCGCAGCACCGATGGCGGCAAGACCTGGTCCGACCGGCTGCCGACGCCGAAGTCCTGGGCCACCAGCGTGGAAGTCCCGACCATCCACCGGGTCGAGGACGCGGCCGGCACGAAGCGGCTCATCGTGTGGTCCGGCCTGTACCCGGCGCGGCTCGCGGTCAGCGCGGACGACGGGGCGGCGTGGAGCGAACTGAAGCCCGCCGGCGACTGGGGCGGGATCGTGGTCATGGGGTTCGTCGAGAAGCTCAAGGCGCCCGGCCACTACCTCGCCATGTTCCACGACGACGGCCGGTTCTTCACCGCCACGCCGTCCAAGCAGAAACCGACCGTGTTCAACCTGTACACGACCTTCTCCGCCGACGGCGGGCTGACCTGGTCGAAGCCGAAGTCGATCTACCATTCCACGGACATTTACCTCTGCGAGCCGGGCTGCATCCGCTCGCCGGACGGCAAGCAGCTCGCCGTGCTGCTCCGCGAGAACCGGCGGAAGAAGAACTCGCACGTCATCTTCTCGAACGACGAGGGGAAGACCTGGACAGAGCCGAAGGAGCTGCCCGGCGCGCTGACCGGCGACCGGCACACGGCGAAGTACGCCCCGGACGGCCGGCTGTTCGTGTCGTTCCGCGACACCACCCTGCAAAGCCCCACCCAGGGCGACTGGGTCGCGTGGGTCGGCACTTACGACGACATCGTGAATGGCCGCGAGGGGCAGTACCGCGTCCGGCTGATGGACAACCACAAGGGGGCGGACTGCGCCTACCCCGGCGTGGAGGTGCTGCCGGACGGCACGGTCGTGACCACCACCTACGGCCACTGGACCAAGGACGAGCCGCCGTACATCGTCAGCGTCCGGCTGAAGCTCGACGAACTGGACAAGTTGGCCAAGGCGAAGAAGTAACCGCGCCCGGCCTGCGGCCGGACCGCCACGCGGTCGAAATTCCTCCCGCGATTCTGGAGTTCGTCATGCCCCGAACCCTCTCCCTGATGGTCGTCCTGCTCGTGGGCGCGGCCGGCGCCGCCCAGGACGCGAAGCAGCCCGCGAAGGCCAGGAAGGCCGCCGCCGTCCCGCCGACCCAGGCCAACGTCCCCTACGGCGAGCACCCGCGCCAGGTGCTCGACTTCTACCAGGCGAAGTCGGCCCGCCCCACGCCGGTCGTCTTCGCCATCCACGGTGGCGGCTGGGTCAACGGCAACAAGGACGGCTACCGCAACGCGGCCAAACGCTACACCGACGCCGGCATCTCGCTGGTGGCGATCAACTACCGCATGGTCCCCGAGGCGACCGAGAAGGGCATCGAGCCGCCGGTCAAGTGGCCGATCGCGGACGCCGCTCGGGCGCTGCAGTTCGTCCGGTCGAAGGCGAAGGAGTGGAACCTCGACAAGGCCCGGATCGGCGCGACCGGCGGGTCGGCCGGCGGGTGCTCGTCGCTGTGGCTGCTGTACCACGACGACCTGGCCGACCCGACGAGTTCGGACCCGGTGGCCCGCGAGTCCACCCGGCTGACCTGCGCCGCGGTCAACGGGCCGCAGACCACCCTGGACCCGAAAGTAGTCCGCGAGTGGATGCCGAACGCCCGGTACGGCGGGCACGCCTTCGGTGTCCGCGCCGGCAAGGAGCGCGACGGCGCGTTCCAGAAGTTCTACGACCAGCGCGACAAGCTGCTGCCGTGGATCAAGGAGTACTCGCCGGTCACGCACGTCACGAAGGACGACCCGCCGGTGTTCATGGAGTTCCCGTCGCAGAAGAAGCCGCCGGTCAAGGGCGAGGCCCAGGCCGACCCGACCCACTCGGCACTGCTCGGGATGATCCTGATGGAGAAGCTCAAGGAGGTGGGCGTGGAGGGCATCATCGTCTACCCCGGCCACCCGCACGAGAAGTACAAGACGTCCGCGGACTACCTGATCGACCGGCTCAAGGCGAAGTAACCCTCCGCGGGCCGCCGCGGAGGGCGGCCCCTACCGCCCTCAAATTCTCTCACGCTCATGACGCGCACCCTAGCACTCCTCGCGCTGCTCGCCGCGGCCCCCCTCCGTGCGGCCGACCAACCCAACGTCGTCCTCGTCCTCGCGGACGACCTCGGCCCCGGCGACCTGACCTGCTACGGCGGCAAGCCCGGCCAGACGCCCAACCTCGACCGCATGGCCCGGGAGGGCGTCCGGTTCACGCAGTACTACTCCGCCTCGCCGATCTGCTCGCCGTCGCGCTGCGGGCTGATCACGGGCCAGTTCCCCGCCCGGTGGCGGATCACCAGTTACCTCCAGACCCGCGCCGGCAACAAGGCGTGCGAGATGGCCGACTTCCTCGACCCGCAGGCGCCGCCCTTGCCGCGGACACTGAAGCGTGCCGGGTACGCCACCGCGCACGTCGGCAAGTGGCACCTCGGCGGCGGCCGCGACGTGAAGGACCCGCCGAAGTTCGCGGCTTACGGCTATGACGTGGGGCTGGGCACTTACGAAAGCCCCGAGCCGCACCCGGACATCACCGCGACGGACTGGATTTGGTCGGCCAAGGACAAGGTCAAGCGCTGGGAGCGTACCCGGTGGATGGTGGACCGGACGCTCGACTTCGTCAACAAGAACGCCGACCGGCCATGCTTCGTCAACCTGTGGCTCGACGACACGCACACCCCGTGGGTGCCGACGGCCGACGACCAGCGCACCGGCAAGAATGGCCGCACGGTCGGCAAGGCGAACACGCCGGAGCGACTCGCCGGCGTGCTGACCGAGATGGACAAGCAAATCGGCCGGCTGCTCGACGCGCTGCGGGGCCGCAAGGGCCGGCCGACGGTGGTGCTGTTCCTCAGCGACAACGGCCCGCTGCCGTCGTTCCAGCGCCAGCGGACCGCCGGCCTGCGCGGCAGCAAGCTGAGCCTGTACGAAGGCGGCATCCGCCTCCCGTTCATCGCCTGGTGCCCCGACGTCGTCCCGGCCGGCGTCACCAACGACGCCACCGTCCTCGCGGCGGTCGATCTGTTCCCGACGCTGTGCAAGCTTTGCGGGGCGGAGTTGCCGGCGGGGTATAAGCCCGACGGCGAAGACCTGAGCGCGGCCCTGCTGGGCAAGACGCCGGCGCGGACGAAGCCGCTCTTCTGGGAGTACGGCCGCAACGACACGTCGTTCGCGTACGCGAAGGGGGCCGACCACAGCCCGAACGTCGCGGTCCGCGACGGCAAGTGGAAGCTGCTGGTCAACGCCGACGGCACCGGGGCCGAACTGTACGACCTCGCGGCCGACCCGAACGAGGCGACGAACGTCGCCGCCGCGCACGCCGACGTGGCGAAGCGGCTCAGCAAAGAAGCTCTGACGTGGAGGAAGTCGCTGCCATGAAACGGATCGTTGTCGCGCTGGTCGTCATCGCGCTCGGCTGCGCCTCGCGGCTAATCGCGGCGGAGAAACCGAACATCGTCGTCATCCTGGCCGACGACATGGGCCGCGTGGACTGCGGCTTCATGGGCGGCACCGAGATCAAGACGCCGAACCTCGACAAGCTCGCCGCGGCGGGGGCGCGGCTCGACGCCTTCTACGTGCAGCCGCTCTGCTCCCCGACGCGGGCGGCGCTGATGTCCGGCCGCTACCCGATGCGGTTCGGGATGCAAGTCGGCGTCGTCCGGCCCTGGGCGCGGCACGGCCTGCCGTTGGACGAGCAGACGCTGCCGCAGGCGCTCAAGACCGCGGGCTACGCCACCGCGATCACCGGCAAGTGGCACATCGGGCACTTCCGCCCCGAGTACCTGCCGACGCACCGTGGCTTCGACCATCAGTACGGCCATTACAATGGCGCGATCGACTACTTCACCCACATGCGCGACGGCGGGTTCGACTGGCACCGCGACGACAAGGAGTGCCGCGACGAGGGGTACAGCACGCACCTGCTGGCGAAGGAGGCCGTGAAGTTCGTGACCGAGACCGCCGGCAAGAAGCCGTTCTTCCTGTACCTGCCGTTCAACGCCGTCCACGCCCCGCACCAGGTGCCGGAGAAGTACACAGCCGCGTACCCGAACCTGAAAGGCGACCGCAAGCTCTACGCCGGGATGCTGGCGGCGATGGACGAGGCGGTCGGCGAGGTCGTCGCCGCGGTGGAGAAGGCCGGCGTCCG
Organism: Fimbriiglobus sp.; assembly: GCA_035699305.1. GTDB lineage: Bacteria > Planctomycetota > Planctomycetia > Gemmatales > Gemmataceae > DASSAT01. The sequence continues at coordinate 11,664 of DASSAT010000771.1, forward strand.
CAACAACACGCTCTTCGTCTTCAGCAGCGACAACGGCGGACCCGCGCCGGGCCGCGTGGCCGACAACGGCAAGTTCCGCGCGGGCAAGGGGACGCTCTACGAGGGCGGCACCCGGGTCGCCGCGTGCGTCGCCTGGGACGGCAAGATCAAGCCGGGGTCGGTCGTGGCGGAGCCGCTGCATGTCGTGGACCTGTACCCGACACTCTTGAAGCTGGCCGGGGTGACGGTCGAGCAGAAGCTGCCGCTGGACGGCAAGGACGCGTGGCCGACCATCGCGGAGGGCAAGCCGTCGCCGCACGCCGACATCCTCATCAACGCGGCCCCGAACAGCGGGGCGATCCGGGCCGGGGACTGGAAGCTGGTGTTCCACACCGGCCGCGGCGACAACCCGGACGGCGGCCCGCCCAAGAAAAAGAAGAAGACCGTCAAGGCATCGGTCGAGTTGTTCGACCTGAAGGCCGACCCGTATGAGAAGACGAACCTGGCGGACAAGCACCCGGACAAGGTGAAGGAGTTGCGAGCGCGGTACGACGCCTACGCGGCGCAGGCGGTGCCGTCGAAGAACCGGCCGCGGCCAAAGGACTTCGTCGCCCCGAGGGTGTGGGGCGAGAAGGAGTGATGAGGATGCGACTCGCCACGGTCGTTGTGATGGTCGTGGGTGCTGCGCTCAGCGGCGCCTCGCGGCTAAACGCCGCCCCGCCGAACATCGTCGTCGTCCTCGCGGACGATCAGGGTTGGGGCGACCTCGGCGTCTCCGGCAATACCGACGTCCGCACCCCGCACATCGACTCGCTGGCTCGCGACGGTGCGCTCTTCGAGCGGTTCTTCGTGCAGCCGGTCTGCTCGCCGACGCGCGCCGAGTTCCTCACGGGGCGCTACCACCCCCGCGGCGGGGTGTGGGGCGTCTCCACCGGCGGCGAGCGGCTCGACCTCGACGAGAAGACCGTCGCCGACGCCTTCAAGGCCACCGGCTACGCCACCGGTTGCTTCGGCAAGTGGCACAACGGCACCCAGTACCCGTACCACCCCAACGGCCGCGGGTTCGCCGAGTACTACGGGTTCACCTCCGGCCACTGGGGCGAGTACTTCGACCCGCCGCTGGACCACAACGGCAAGCCGGTCCGCGGCCACGGCTACATCACCGACGACCTGACCGACCACGCCACCGCGTTCATCGAGACGAACCGCGAGCGGCCGTTCTTCTGCTACCTGGCGTACAACACCCCGCACTCGCCGATGCAGGTCCCCGACCGGTTCTTCGACCGGTTCAAGGACGCCGCGCTGACGCAGCACCCGGACAACCTGAAGAAGGAAGACGTCGGCCACACCCGCGCCGCGTTGGCGATGACCGAGAGCATCGACTGGAACGTCGGCCGGGTGCTGGCGAAGCTCGACGAGCTGAAGCTCGCGGGCGACACGATCGTCCTTTACTTCAGCGACAATGGCCCGAATGGCTGGCGGTGGAACGGCGGGATGCGCGGCCGCAAGGGTTCGACCGACGAGGGCGGCGTCCGCTCGCCGCTGCTGGTCCGCTGGCCGGGGCACGTCAAGCCGGGCACGAAGGTGAAGCCGATCGCCGGGGCGATCGACCTGCTGCCGACGCTTGCCGAGTTGGCCAACGTGAAGCGCGTCGGGGAGAAGCCACTGGACGGGCGGAGCCTCGCCCCGCTGCTGCTCGATAAGGTGGTCGATTGGCCCGACCGGATGCTGTTCGCGCACTGGAACGGCCGGGTGAGCGTGCGGACGCAGCGGCACCGGCTCGACGACAGGGGACGGCTCTACGACCTGACCGCCGACCCCGGGCAGACGCGGGACGTGGCCAGCGACCAGAAAGAGGTCGCGGCGAAGTTGTCCGCCGCCGTCGCGGACTGGAGGAAGGAACTGCTCGCCGACTTCAAGCAGGACGGCCGGCCGTTCCCGGTCGGCTACCGCGAGTTCCCAGCGACGAGCTTGCCCGCGCGGGACGGGGTGCCGCACGGCGGAGTCCGCCGCAGTGCCCCGGCCCCGAACTGCTCGTTCTTCACCCACTGGACGGCCCGCGGCGACCGCATCACCTGGGACATCGAAGTTGTCTCCGACGGCCGCTACGAGGTGGAGGTGCTCTACACCTGCCCGAAGGCCGACGCCGGCGCGACGGTCGAGTTGAGCTTCGGAGGCGCGAAAGTGTCCGGGAAGGTGACGCCGCCGCACGACCCGCCGCTGCGGGGTGCCGAGCACGACCGCACCCCGCGCCGGGGCGAGTCCTACGTCAAGGACTTCAAGCCGCTGCGGCTCGGGACCGTGACGCTAACGAAAGGCCGCGGCCTGCTCACGCTGCGCGCGACCGACATCCCCGGCAAACAGGTCATGGACGTGCGCGGGGTAACGCTAACGAGGATCGAGTAAGTTAATTCATCCCCAGCCCGGAGCGCAAGCGACGGGCGAAACGTCCGCCTGTCGCTTGCGCTCCGGGCTGGGGATGAACCCCTCGTCCCGTGATCGGTTGCCGAGGCCGATTCATGATCGTCGATGTCCACAGCCACGCCTGGGACTACCAAGCCCACTTCTCCGACGACTTCCGCAGCCAGGCGCGGCGCGCCCGCGCCGGGGTCGAGGTGGACCTGAGCGTCCGCTACGAGGACTACCGCCTGGCCGCCCCGCCGGAGACGAAGACCATCGTATTCGGCGGCAAGGCGAAGCTCAGCGGCGTCTGGGTAGACGATGAGTATGTCGCCCGGTACGTCGCGGCCCACCCGGACACGCTCGTTGGCTTCCTGTCCGTGGACCCGACCCAGGACGACTGGGAGCGCGAGCTGGAAGAGGGGCACAAGGGACTCGGCCTCCGCGGGGTCAAGCTGCTGCCGATGTACGCGGGGTTCTCGCCAGACGACGGGCGGCTCGACCCGCTCTGGCGGTACGCAGACCGCCACCGGCTGCCGGTCCTGCTGCACACCGGCACCACGTTCGTCACGCAGGCGCCGCTCGAACACACGCTGCCGCGGCACCTCGACCGGGTGGCGACGCGGTTCCCGGAGGTGCGGATCGTCATGGCGCACCTCGGCCACCCCTACGAGGGGGAGTGCGTCGTGACGATCCGCAAGCACCCGAACGTCTACGCCGACGTGAGCGCGTTGCACTACCGGCCGTTCCAGCTCTACCACAGCCTGATGCTGGCGCAGGAGTACGGCGTCTGGGACAAGGTGCTCTTCGGCACCGACTACCCGTTCACCGACGTCAACGCCTCGATCGCCGGCATCCGCAACCTGAACGCGATGCTGGAGGGGACGGCGCTGCCGCGGCTCGACACGGCCGCGATCGAGCGGATGCTCCACCGCGACACGCTTGCGCTTCTGGGCCTACCCGAGCCGCGACCGTAAGGGAGCGGTGACGCGCAAGACCGCTCCCTTACGGTCGCGGCTCGGACGGGGCAGCCGGCAGCGGGCGGAAGCGGTACAGCAGCCACACCCACCCGCCGACGCCCAGGAGGGCGACGTATACGTCGAACATCGGGTCCCACTGCGCCCGGCCGGTGAACCCCTGCGCCGCCCGCCAGTCGCTGAACGCGCCGACGAACCACTGCGACGCCAGCGCCCCCACTACCCCGAGGCTGTTCATCAGCCCGAACAGCGTACCGACGTGCCGGCCGCTCTGCTCGATCGCCGCCGACCACCACGTCGGCAGGGTCAGGAGCAGGCACAGCGTCGAGACCGCCGCCAGCGCGGACAGGGCGAGGGGCGACTCGCACCGCGCAGCGAGGAACAGGAACCCGCCCGCGGCCCAGCACGCCCCCGCGCAGAACACCCGCCGGCCCCACACCCGCCGCGGGCCGAGCCGGGTGAGCCGGTCGGCCACCCAGCCGCCGGAGAGCACCCCGACCGCCAGCCCGGCCAGCGCCAATGAGGCGAGCCACCCGGCCTCCTGGTTCGACACGCCGCGCGCGTCCATCAGGTACTTCGGGAACCAGGAGAAGTAGAAGTAGGTGTTGAACGCCGAGCAGATCATGCACGTTCCAAGTACCCAGATGCCGGGGTTGCCCAGCACGGCCCGCCACGGGACCGGTTCCCGCACGGCCTCCGCGTTCACCCCGGTCCCGGCACGGATGACTTCCAACTCGGCGGCGTTGACGCCCGGGTGGTCGGCCGCGTCGTCGCGGAACCACAGCGCGAACCCGACCGCCCAGGCGACGCCGAGCGACCCGAAGACGGCGAACGCCCACCGCCAGCCGACCGTGTCGATCAGGTACGCGGCCCACGCCGGCGCGGCGACCGCCCCGACCTGGGCGGAGAAGAGTAGCACCCCCTGCACCCGGCCGCGCTCCGCGGCCGGCACCCACCGGGCCAGCACCCGGGCGACGTTCGGGTACGCCCCGGCCTCCCCGGCCCCGAACAGGAACCGGATCAGCACCAGCGACACGACCCCGGTGCCAGCCCCGGTCAGGGCGGTGAACACTGACCACCAGACGGCGATCCGGGTCAGCACCGCGCGCCCGCCGGCCACGTCGCCCCACCGCCCGGTCGGGATTTCAAAGATGCCGTAGGCGAGGGTGAACGCCATCAGGACGTAGCCCATCTCCGTGTTGGACAGGCCGAGGTCGTCCTGGATCGGCTGCACCGCCTGGGACATGCAGATGCGGTCGAGGTAAAGGACCGCGGACAACGCGCAGAGCCACCCGGCGAGCACGAACCGGGTGCGGGTCGGACGGGGGGAGTCGTGCAAAGTCGGTCACCGGGCGGGAGTGTCAGGTGCCCGATTGTAGCCGCTCAGGTTTCGGCCGCAACCTTCTCGCATTTCCGCCCAGGGTGTGGTGAAATGTCTCCCTCACCCCCGCTGGGCCTCCCATGCTGGTCGGATACGTCAGCGACGAACGCTACTCCGCCCTGGCCGACGTGGCCGTCGAGTTCACCGACGCCCGCGGCAACTCCTGGGAGGCCCGCTCCCGCGCCAGCGGCTCGGTCCACGCCGAGTTGCCGCCCGGGGAGTACGTCGCCACCCTCCAGGCGCCGGGGTTCGGCGCGAAGCGCTCTCGCATCGTCGTCCCTTCGCCGGAGCCACACCAGTTCCGGCTGCTTTCCGACGGGCTTCTCGGATACGCCTGGCCGAAGTGGGTGCGGTCCGGCGAGGCGTCCGAGTTCCGTGTCCACTCGGTCGAGCCGTACAAGCTCTCGCTGTGGCGATACGGGTGGGAGCCGGAGTTCGTGCGGTCGCTCGGCTGGCACGACGAGCACGGCCCCCGCGCCACCATGCAGGTCTCGCCCGACGGCGACTACACCCGCACCGGCGTCGAGTGGAACAAGGTCGGCTACGCCAACTCCGTTCACGCGCAGCACGTCGCCGGTCCGGAGCGGAGCGGCCTGTACTACTTCCGCGCCGAGACGCCCTCCGGCCGGCGGTTCGCGTTCCCGTGGGTCGTCGCGCCGGCGAAGCCGACCGCCCCGGTCGCGGTGCTGGCCTCGACCATCACCTGGAACGCCTACAACAACTTCGGCGGCCGCAGCAACTACATCCACGCCGACGGGCTGCCCCCCACCCCCACCGTCAACGCGCGCGTCGAGCTGAAGCGGTACAACGACGCCGGGTTCTTCACCTGGGCGGCCGACGACTACCCGCCGCTGTCGTTCGACCGGCCGGAGCCGTTCAACCACATCGACTTCGCGGAGCGGATCACCGACCCGATCGAGGGCCGGCAGGCGTGCCACCTCGCCCCGGCCGAGTGGCGGCTGCACGGCTGGCTGGGGCGGCAGGGGTTTCTGTTCGACCTGTACGCCGAGAACCAACTCGACGACGGCACGCTGGACCTGTCCGCGTACCGGGTGCTGGTCGCGGCGGTCCACCCCGAGTACTGGACCCGGCGGATGTACGACGCGGTCAAGCGGTGGGTCTTCGAGGGGCACGGCCGGCTGATGTACCTCGGCGGCAACGGTCTCAACTGCGAGGTCGAGCTGACGCCCGGCGGGATGCTGGCCCGCAACGGCAAACTGTCGGGCCTGACGACGGCCGGCATGGAGGGGTACGAGAGCCGCTTCGCGCAGCGGCACGAGTCCGAGGCGAACCTTCTCGGGGTGGTGTTCACCCCGGCCGGGGCGATGACCGGCGCGCCGTACCGGGTGCGCGACGCGACCCACTGGGCGTTTGAGGGGACGGGACTACGGGCCGGCGACCTGTTCGGCGAACGGTGCCTGCACCAGCGCTGCCCCGGCGGCGCGTCGGGGCACGAGACGGACAAGGTGTCGGCCAGTTCGCCGGCCGGCGTCCGGGTGCTGGCGAAGGGCACCAACCCCGCCGACGGCGGGGCGGAGATGGCGGCCTTCGGCACGCCCGGCGGCGGGGCGGTGTTCTCGGTCGGGTCGATCACCTACGTGGCGTCGCTGCCGGTGGACGAGCCGGTTTCGGAGATCACCGCGAACGTGCTGCGGCGGTTTCTTTCGTAGGTCGGGCCGCCTCACCCCGAGACGCGGACCAGGCCGGCCCGCCGCTGACCCGTCCGGCACACGTCCATCACCCGCCCGTGCTCGTCCAGCGCCAGGTGGAACCGCTCCTCCCCCGCCAGCCGGTGCAGCGACAAGTGGTACTCCTGGCTGACCTTCGCCAGGTGCGTCAGCTTCTCCGGCGGCAGCGGCGCCCGGAGCCGGCCCCACGACCCGTCCCCCAGGTACAGCACTCCGTCCGGGTGGGACAGCCCGCCCAATAGCAGCTTGGACCGCTTGAACGTGTGGTCGTGGTGCTCCAGCACCACCGGCACCCGGTGCCGCTCGAACAGCGGTACCCAGTGCCGCCGGTTCTCCGCCCCGGTCCCCGGCCGGCCGCCCGCCCCCTCCATCTTCCGGGCCGACGGGTACGCCGGGACGTGGCCGACCACGAACACGTGCGGCCGGTCCCGCCGGGCCTTCAACGTCTTGTCCAGCCAGTCGGCCTGGTCGCCGCCGATCGCCGACGTGTGGCCGGTGTCGAGCAGGACCAGGCTCAGGTAGTCGCCGACGTCCAGGGTCGCGTACCCGGTGTCGGGGTACAGGCCGTCGAACAGCGCAAAGAAGAACGGCGCCTTGTCCCGGCCCTTGCCGTACCCGCCGTTCACCTCATGGTTGCCGAGGCACGCGACCAGCGGGATCAGCCGCCCGTCGCGCCCGACCATGTGGCGGGAGTAGTTCCGCAGGAACGCCAGACTGGTGGCGGCCGACCGGCCGTTGTCGTACCCCAGGTCGCCGCCGACCACCGCGAACGCCGGGTCCTGCCGGGCGGCCTGCTGGTTGTTGGCGACCGTGTGGGCGTTCACTCCGCAGTCCCCGCCGGAGATGAAGTGGATCGCGTCGGTGGCCCGGGCGGGCATGGTCCGAAACCGGTAGGTCGGCGACTGCCGGCCGACCCGGAACTCGTAGTCGGTGCCGGGGGCGAGGCCGGTCAACTCGGCCCGGAACACCCGGAAGTCGGTCGTCGGGTACGGCCGGGCCGTCGTCGGCTGGGCGTGCCAGGCCGGGGCGCCGGCCGCCAACCCGGTCCCGGCAGCGGCGGCGAGCGGTGCGGCCAAGGCGGACGCGGCGGGCCGGTAGTACACCCGGGTGTCGGACGTTTCCCCGGCGGTGCCGACCCACTGTGCGGTCATCGTCGTGGTCGGGTCGCGCTGCCAGGTCAGGAACAGGGTGTCCGGTCGGAACGACGCGTCCTCAACGGGACGGGGCGGGGCGGCGGCCGGCAGGAGGCGGCCGGCGGTCAGGCCGGCGAGGGAGGCTCCGAGGAAGGCGCGGCGGGATGGCGACATGACGAGGCTCCGGGGAGTGGCAGGCGGGATCGACGCGGGTGGTGCCGACGGGAACAAGATAACCCCACTCCGGGCGCGGGAGAAGAGGGGACCGAGCAGGCTCCGACGGCCCCTCAACTGACCTACCGCTCCACTCACACCCGCTGTACCCTCTTCACGCGCGAACACCTCGGCGGGGTTGCGGCGCGGGCGTGTCACCGGCGGCAGATGAGGTCCAGTCGAGATGACCGAATCGCTTTCACCACCGGACGAGGTCCGTAGCCGGATCGAGGAGACCTACCGCACCGAATCGCGCCGGGTGTTCGCCTCGCTGGTCCGGCTAGTGCGGGACTTCGACCTGGCCGAGGAGGCGCTGCACGAGGCGTTCGCCGCGGCGGTCGAGCGGTGGCCGGTCGAGGGGGTGCCGGACAACCCGCGGGCGTGGCTGGTCTCGACCGGCCGGTTCAAGGCGGTCGATGCGCTGCGCCGCCGTGGCAAGTTCGCCTCACTTCAACCGGAACTCGCCGGCCGGCTGTCGGAGGTCGCCGCGGCCAACGCCGCCCGCGCCGGCGAGGGGATCGAGGACGACCGGCTCCGGCTCGTCTTCGCCTGCTGCCACCCGGCCATCGACCGCGCGGTGCAGGTGCCGCTCACCCTCCGGGAGGTGTGCGGGCTGACCACCGAGGAGATCGCCGCGGCGTTCCTCGCCGCCCCCGCGACGATGGCGCAGCGGATCGTGCGCGGGAAGGCCAAGATCCGCGACGCCGGCATCCCGTTCGCCGTCCCCGACCCGGCCGAGCTGCCGGACCGACTGGGGTCGGTGCTGGCGGTCATTTATCTGGTGTTCAACGAAGGGTACTCCGCGACGGCGGGGGAAGCGCTGACGCGGCCGGACCTCTCCGGCGAGGCCATCCGCCTGGGCCGGCTGGTGGTCGAACTCCTGCCCGACCCGGAGGCGGTCGGTCTCCTCTCGCTCATGCTTTTGCAAGAATCTCGCCGCCAAACTCGGGCGACACCCGACGGGGATATCGTGCTACTGGAGGACCAGGACCGCTCCCGGTGGGACGCTGGCCTCATCGCCGAGGGGCGGGCGCTGGTCGAGCGGGCGCTCGGCACCCAACGGTTCGGTCCGTATGCGGTGCAGGCCGCCATCGCTTCTAACCACGCCGGCGCCCCGGCCGCCGCGGACACGGACTGGCGGAAGGTCGTCGCGCTGTACGACGCGCTCCTGGCAATGACCCCGTCGCCGGTGGTGGAGCTGAACCGAGCGGTCGCGGTGGCGATGCGGGACGGGCCGGCGGCCGGGCTGGCGCTGATCGACACGATCCTCGGCCGGGGCGAACTCGACGCCTACCACCTGGCCCACGCCGCCCGCGCCGACCTCCTCCGCCGGTTGGGCCGACGCGACGACGCCCGGACCGCGTATGAACGGGCGCTGGCGCTGGCCCGGCAGGAGCCGGAGCGGCGGTTCCTGTCGAAGCGGCTAGCGCAGCTGTGACGATTCTGCCGCCGGCCGGGTCCGCAACTCACCACGACATCGCGCGAAAAAAATCTCCGCCCGTGTCGATCCGCGCCCCGCCCGTTCGATTACCGGGTGTTCGCGGGCGTTCGACGCCCCATCCTTCGACGAGGAAACCCATGACCCCGCAGAAGATCACCCCCTGCCTGTGGTTCGACGGGAAGGCCGAGGAGGCCGCGGCGTTCTACGTCTCGGTCTTCCCGGACTCGGCCGTCACCAAAGTCACGCCGGGGCCGGGCGGGGCGGCCCTGCTGGTCGAGTTCCGGCTGGCCGGGCTGCGGTTCCTGGCGCTCAACGGCGGGCCGCAGTTCACGTTCAATGAGGCGATCTCGCTGTCGGTCGATTGCCGCAACCAGGCGGAAGTCGATGACCTGTGGGACAAGCTGTCCGCTGGCGGCGCGCCGAGTCAGTGCGGGTGGCTGAAGGACCGGTACGGGGTGTCGTGGCAGGTGGTGCCGACGGTGCTGCCGCAACTCCTGGCGGACCCCGCGAAGGCCGGGCGGGTGATGACCGCCCTGCTGAAGATGACGAAGCTCGACATCGCGGCGCTGCAAGCCGCCGCCGACGGCAAGTAATCCAACTGACCGGAGGACGCGATGAAGTACATGCTGCTCATCACCAGCGCCGAAGGGTGCATGACCGACGCGGAGCGGACGGCCTGCATGGTCGAGTCGCTGGCGATCTGCAACGAACTCGCCGCCCGCGGTCAGTTCCTTGACGCCTCCCCGCTCCAGCCAGTGGCGACGGCCGCGACCGTCCGCGTGCGGGGCGGCCAGACGCTCGTCACCGACGGGCCGTTCGCCGAGACGACCGAGCAACTCGGCGGCTACTACGTCCTCGACCTCCCCGACCTCGACGCGGCAATCGCGGTCGCCACCCGTCTCCCGCCAGCCACCAAGGGGACCGTCGAAATCCGCCCGATGCTGGCCCTCGACGGGGTGCCACCCGGCCGGCCGGTCCCGGCCGACAACGATCCGGCTCGCACGCCGTACCTGCTCCTCTGTTACAGCGACGAGACCTACTGGGAGTCGGCCGGGCCGGGCGCCAAGCAAGCGGCCATGGCCGAGGCAGCCGCGAAATGCCGTCAGCTGAGCGAGGCGGGCAAGTTCCTGAGCGCCTCGCCCCTCCACCCGGCGGCGACCGCCACGTGCGTGCGGGTCCGCGACGGCAAGCGGGTCGTCACCGACGGTCCGTTCGCCGAGACGAACGAGGTGCTGGGCGGCTACTACCTGGTCCTCGCCGGGTCCCGCGACGAGGCGGTCCAGGTCGCCGCCGGCCAGCCCGGCGCGCGCGCCGGCTCGGTCGAAGTGCGGCCGGTGTTCGACCTGTCCCCGCTGCGGGACCGGTAGTGAAAAACCTGGGGCCGGGTGTCGATCCCCGCGACCCCCAACCGACTACTGGCGAGTGCCCGAAACCCTGACGACGAGGACTGATCATGACGACGACGATCACCCCGTACCTGTTCTTCGGTGGCCGGTGCGATGAGGCGCTGGCGTTCTACCGCGCCGCCCTCGGGGCCGAGGTCGAGACGGTGATGCGGTACGACGAAAGCCCGGAGCCGGCCCCGCCGGGGATGCTCGCGCCGGGATTCGAGAAGAAGGTGATGCACGCCACGTTCCGCGTTCGCGGGGTGCAGCTCATGGCGTCCGACGGGATCAACGACAAATCGAAGTTCGGCGGCTTCCGGCTCGCCCTCGCCGTCCCGGCCGAGGCGGACGCGCGGCAGGCGTTCGACGCGCTGGCCGAGGGTGGGAGCGTGCAACTGCCGCTCTCCAAGACCGCCTGGTCGCTGTGCTTCGGCATGCTCACGGACAAGTTCGGCGTCGGCTGGATGGTGAACGTTCCCGCCCCGACGGGCTGACGATTCCGGGCGGCCGGGTGAAGTGACGCCCGCCCGCGTGACGATAGTGAATGCAAGTATACCGACCCGCACTGGCGCGGGGCGGTGGTTCGCCCAAACCCCCATCGGAGTTCGACATGACCAAGCGGATGCTCGCCAGCGGCCTGATGCTCATCGTCCTCGTGACCGGCGGCCGCGCCGCCGACGCGGCGGCCAAGGCCGCCCCCGCGCAAGCCGGACTGGAGCGAATCAAGAAGATGGCCGGCACCTGGGTGGAGGCGGGTGCGGACGGCAAGCCGACCGACAAGGTGGTGTCGATCGTCAAGGTGACGGCGGGCGGATCGGCCGTCCACGAGACGATCTTCCCGGGCGGGCCGATGGAGATGGTGTCGGTCTACCACCTGGACGGGCCGGACCTGGTGATGACCCACTACTGTATGCTCGGCAACCAGCCGCGGATGAAGGCCGACCTGGCGTCCCCGCCGAACCAGATCAAGTGGACGTTCGCCGGCGGCACGAACCTGGACCCGGCCAAGGACACCCACATGCACGGGGCGACGGTCACATTCATTGACGCCGACCACATCGAGATCGCGGGCGAGGCGTGGGAGGGCGGCAAGCCGTCCCCAAGCCACTGCGGGACGATGAAGCTGGTCCGCAAGAAGTAGGCCCAGCGCGCGTCGGGGTGGGTCTTGAGTGTAGTAGGCACACTCCGTGTGCCGTTCTTTGAACGAAGAAGAACGGCACA
>DASSAT010000772.1:0-4098 GCA_035699305.1 Fimbriiglobus sp.
CGCCGGGGCCGGGGCGGGCCGGGGCGGGGCCGACGGGGCCGCCCCGGCCGCGGGTGCGGGCCGAGGGGCCCGCCGGGCGATAGCGGCCGCCAGGGCGGCGCTCAGCGGCGCGGCCGGGCCGAGCAGGGGGCGGGGCTCGTCGACGAGCAGGGGCTCGTCGTCCTGCAGCTCGTCTTCGTCGACGGCGGCCGCGGCGGCCGGGTAGGTCGACGTCGGCCGGCGGCGCGGCGCCGGGGGCCGGGGCCCGTCCGGGGTGTCGGCCGTGTTCGCCATGGTGCGGTCCGGCACGCGGATCTTCGCCCGGCACGCCTGGCACCGGATCACCTGCCGGTCGCGGGCCCGAGACTGGAAGGTGTGGAAGCACTTCCCGCACCTGCACCACACCGGGACCCGGTCGGCTATCTCCGCAGCGCGCCGCGCGGCCCCGCGCAACTCCGGGGTGACGGGCCCTTCCCACTGATGATTGCGCGGCACCCACCGGGACTTCCCGCACTGCGGGCACGTCGTCCCGGACCCCCTGACCCGTGTCAGGAAGTAGTGCCCGCATCCCTTGCACTGAATCTGCGCGTGCAGTGTTCGCATTCCTTCTCATCTCCCCGTTGCCGGTGGGCGCATGACGCATATGCCTTACGAAAGAATCTACCGCCTCCGGGAGTTGAAAGCGCCGCCGAACACATCCGGGCCGGGCAAGGAAAACGCCCCCCGGCCGGTGTGACCGAGGGGCGTTTCTTCCGTACCGCTTAAGAGGCTGCTATCGGGTAGTTGTCGACGATGTCCAGGACGAGCCGCAGTTTTCGGTGATGCTAGCGGGCTTGACTGACAGTCGGCCCGTAGTGCCGTTCGTACCAATCGGTCAACGCCTGCTCGGTGTAGGCGTCGGCGTTCCCGTTTCGGCCGGCCGCGGTCAGGGTGCCGGTGCGCTTCCTGGCCTTCCTGGCGGCTTCGTAGTCCAGCGGCACTATCCCGGCGGTGCAGGCGTCCCGCAGGGTCCACAACCGGCCCGGCTCGGCCCCGCCGTCGATGGCTTCCCCTGTCCCCGGGACGTCCTTGACCAGCGTCAACGAGGGTGTGGGGACAGGGGACGGGACCGGGGACACCGCGTCACGGCCCGCAAGCGCGTACTCGCGCGCCTCCTCCTCGGTCCAGTAGCAGGTCTGCACCCACCGGTGCCGGCCGCCGGTGACGACCATCATGCGGCCGGGGTGGTCACTGGACGCGGGGACGGGCCGAGTCCCCACAAGGGAATTCCAGTTCTGCGGGGAGAATCGCCCTAGCGCTTTGAAGCCGTATTGGTCCCTGGCCTCGGTCATTCCGGTGGCTGCGACGGAAAGCCTCTGGTAGACACCGAGCACGTTCGCGCCGAGTTGCCTTCCTTTGAAAAGAACCTTGGCCACGTCGCTAAATGTGGGCGGTAGTCCCTTAGCGCCGTTCGGCTTATTCTCTGCCCACCATTGCCTCAATTCGGTGGCGAAGGTGTTCTGTTCTTCGAGGACTAGGAGGCGTTGGGGCCCGCCGGAAAGTGCCTTTTCCGCTTCGGGCCCCCATGCGCGAATGTCTCCCGACGTGTAACCGAGTTCCATGGATTCCCGGAAATCACGAATGGCGCGAATCTGGTCTTCGATGAACCGGTGAATCGTGATTCCCGGGACTCCCTCGAAACAGTTAAGGGAACGTACCTTGGGGTCCACGATGACGACGCGGCCGCTGCGATGGGCCGCCTGCGCGATAACCCCCCTGATCAGTACGGTCTTCCCTGCTCCAGTGCCGCAAGAAAGACCGACATGAGGAGTGGCGTCTTTCCAGTCGATATACACCGGAGATTCTCCGGTGCCGAGACCGATGAACACCTTCCCGTCGGGGGTGTTCTCGATCAGGTCCCGGACGTCCTCGAACGCCACCGAGGGCGGCGGTGCCGGCGCCCGCACGAAGTGCACGGAGAACGGGGATTCCAGCATGCGCCAGCTGGCCGACCACTCCCCGCCGATCCGGGTCGACACGATCCCTTCCACGGTCTTGCGGTCCCCGTGCCACCCGTCGGGCACGGGCAGGGTCACGGTCGCGTCGGGCCGGTCGGGACGCAGCGGGACGTCCAGGCCGCGGAGGATGTTCTCCGGGGTGTTCTCCAGGGGCCGGGCGAGAGCTTTCGCCAGGGGCCGCACGACGTGGCGCCGGTGCTTCCACGTCATGACGTGCCGGACCGTGCGGTACCCGGCCCACGCGGTCGCGGCCGAGGCGAACGTTCCGCCCGCGACGGCGCCGGCCTCGGTCGAGACGGCCGTCAGGTACGCCTCACCCGAGGCGGCGGCGGTCCACGCCAGCCGGACGGCTGCCCGCTGCAACCGGGGCCGGTAGTGCCAGCGGCGGGCCCGTCCCGAGGGGTGCAGGACCGCGTCTCCTGCCTCGGTCCAGGTGGCGTTGGTCCGCGGCAGGCCGTCGTACTCCAGACCGGTGACGTGCCGGTACACGAGTCGCGTTGCGGTCCACTGTCGGCGCCGTGAAATGCTGTGCATGATCTTCTCCTGGTCTGCTCGCGAGGTTGGTTCAGGAGGGGGCCACGGTTCCCCTGCCCGCTTCATCCGGGCAGGGGAACCGTTCCGTTCACATGTAGCCGTGGGTGCCGGTCGTTCCGGTCGCCGGAACATCGGTGTTCCGGGCCTCGGAGACCAGACGGCGGATGTACCGGTCCGAGGGGACAGGGATTCCGGCCGCCGCGAGGGTGTTCCGGATGTCTGCGGTACCGGTCACGCCGTGGGAGACCAGGGCGCGGATGTGGTCCGCCCGGGTGCCGCCAGAGTTCCGAATCACGGTCAGCACGGGCGTCTGACCTGCGGAAGCGTCGACCACCGGTGCCGGTTTGTTCCGCCCGGCACGTCCGGCCTCGGTGTCGTCCGCCTCGGTCCGCGACTGCGCGGGGAAGGCGGGCGCGACGGCGGGGACCGGCGCAAGTTCCGCCAGAGGTTCCGGCGCTTCGGTCACGGCGGCGCCGGGTTCCTCGATCGGCACGGCTGCCGGAACGGTGGTGTTCCGCTCGGTCAGGTGGGCGGTCCAGTCGTGCCGGGCCTCGATCGTCGCCAGTGCCCGGACGGACTTCCGCCGGACCACCCGGCCCACGATCGCGGACTCCGCAGCGTCGGCCGCCTCGGTGTCCAGACCGTGCCGGGCCGCGTCGATCGCCGCGGCGAGCTTCGCCGCGCGGCGGCCCTGACGCTTGGTGCCCGGCTTCATCGCCTCCACCCGGTCCGCGAGGTTCACCGCGCGGTCGGCCGCCCGGGACCGCGCGATGGCGGCGGAGTCTTCCCCGCGGCGCCCGATGCCGAGGGACGCGGTCAGCCGCTCCCGCAGCTCCCGCAGCACGGACCGCAGCAGGCCGTCCGGCCGGACACCCGTCATCCGGACTTCCAGTCCGAGCAGCAGGTGAAGAAGGGCCGTCAGCAGGACGGGACCGAGGGCGACACGGACCGTGCCGCCGAAACCGCCGGACACCTCGAACGCCGGGACCGCCTGCACCATGACGGCCAGGTACGCCAGATAGGCCGGCCCCTTGGTCCGGGTGGCCCATGCGTAGATCGTGAGCGCCACGATCGCGGCTTCCGCGACTCCGCAGAGGAAGCCGCGCTCCCACGGGTTCGTGATCCCGAGGCGTTCCCCGAGGAACCGATAGGACGTGTCGGCGGACATGCCGAGCGCCAGACCGGCGGGGATGAGCAGGCCGACCGTCGCGGCCTTGGTGCGATTCATCAGAGCCTCACTTTCCGGCCGCGAGCGTCGGCCCGCAGCGCGCGTTGCAGCTGGTCTTCGGTGGCGGTGGTCAGGTCGTCGTCGGCGTGCCGGGCGACGAGCCGTTTGGCGATGCGGTGCCATTCGGCCCGCAGGCGCTCGTAACGGCCGTCGCCGTCGTGGGCCGGGTGGAAGGCCGACGAGCCGGTGACTTCCGCCAGGCGCGGCGCGAGTTGCTGGACCATCCGGTACACCGGCTTGCGCTCGTCGGCGGCGGCCGCGGGGCCGGCCGGGACGAGCAGGGGCTCGTCGTCGCCGAACAGGGACGCCTGACCCGGGACTTCCGCGACGGGCCGGGCCGTCGAGACGGCGCCCGGGGTG
>DASSAT010000773.1:0-6410 GCA_035699305.1 Fimbriiglobus sp.
ATCACGAAACGCGCTCTAACACCGAGTCGCCCATGAACCTGCCAAGCGCATTGAAAGTCGTCACCAAGGGACTGGCCAAGGAGATCGAGGATTTCGTCGTCCCGGTCAAGCTCCAGCAGATGTACAAGGGGTATCAACTCCGGGACGTCACGCTCCCCGAAACCCGGATGGACCTCGACTTCCTGGTCACCCTGGCCGAACTCGCCGACCACATCTACCTGACCGGGACCAAGGCCGCCCATAGCGCGGAGGGCAGCCCGTTCGGGATCAGCCTCCGTCACCAACTCGGGGAGTTGTTCCAGAACTACATGCAGCTGTTCCGGTTCGACGCGACCACCGGGCTGGTGATCGAGACCATGGGGCCGTTCGGGGCGGTGGTGGCGTCGGCCGTCCCACCCGGCCTAGAGCGGGTGCCGGTCGCCGGCCGATCCGCGGCCCCGCCACGATATCGGCTGTTCGTCGTGTTCCGGGGCACGGTCCCGGCAGTCGGTGACTTGTACCTTGACGACCTCTCCACGGACGCCAAGACGGTCCTGTGGAAGGCGCGCAACACCGTCGGCAATAAGGACGGGGACGTCGCCCGGGGGTTTCATAACACCTATGTCTCGTGTCGGTCGGTAGTGGTCGGTCAACTCATCCCGCGGGCGATGAGGATCCTGAGCGACTGGCAAGCCAAGTTTCTCAAGGAGTCCGCCCCGAAGGGACGTGTGGCCGGGGCGCCCCGCCGCCTCGGGCCGGCCGATGTCCAGTTGTACGTCGTCGGTCACAGCCTCGGCGGGGCGGTGGCCACCCTGTGTGCCTACGACATCGCCTGCCGCCTGCCGGCATACAACCCGGTCCTGGTCACCTTCGGCAGCCCGGCGGTCGGGGACATCGACTTCGCCATCGGGTTCAACAAGGTGATGGTCGAGCGGAACCGGTATCACCCTCAGGCCAAGTGCCTGCGGAGCATCCGGGTCGAGGCGCGGACAAACAGCGGGGACCGCGACCCCGTGACCGCTACGGACGTCCTGCCGAACTACATCCACGTCAACAGCCGGCTACCTTTGACCGCAGGGAGTGGGATAACCAGTCGGTTTGGCGCGCACTCCATGACCGACTCCTACACAGCCGCGCTGAAAGCGCTGCAGAAGTAATGGCCGCGACCCGCCGGCAGGTCAGCCGGCCGCGGACTCGCCGACGATCGTCAGCTCCCGCCACTCTAGCAGGCCGACGCCATCGTCGCCGGCCAGGAACGTCCGCGCGCCGCGGCCGCGGACCGGGGCGTCGGCCGACCAGTCGGTCGAGCGGCCGAGCTTCACCGCGTCGTCGGGGTGGTCGTGGCTGCCGGGGTACAGCGCCGGCAGGAACACGTCCCCTTCCTCGCCGGCCCGGGTGACCAGTTTGGCCGGCGCCCAGAGCAGGTCGCGCGGCACCTTCGGCGGGTTCAGCGCCACCGCGTCCACCTGCTCGGCCGACAGCCACAGGTACTTCCCCTGGGCGAACACCTCCAGCACCGGCCCGAACAGGTCGTCGGCGTCGCGCAGCGTGTCGAACGGCTTGCCGTTGAGCGTGCCGGACACCGGCGGGGCCATCAGGTTGGCTTTGTCCAGCAGCTCGGCCGCCTCCGCCGGGCGGCCGTCGCGCAGGGCGTTGATCGCGTCCAGCCGGTAGGCGACGTGCTCCGGCGGGCTGTCGAGGAAGCCCGGCTGGACGCCGTCGGCGAACAGCCTGCGGCGGGCGGTCTCGGCGTCGAGCAGCGTCAGGTAGGTGACCCGGGCGCGCTCCAGTTCCGGGTCGCTGTAGCTCAGGGCGTCGATCTGCCGGCGGGCGCGGTCGAGGTCGCCGGCGAAGGCCGCCAACTCGAACAGGAAGATCCGCTTGCCGTGGTCGGCCGGGCTGGCCTTGACCGCTGCCAACTGCAGGTCGATCGCCTGCCGAAGGTGTCCGGCCTTGAACGCGTCGGAGGCGGTCATCGGCGGTCCCCGGGCGGTGTGGGCGACGAAGTTCGGGTGCGGCGCGGGGTCGGCCCGCGCCGCGCCCGGGCGGGCACTACTTGGAGATCTTGGTCACGTCGAAGGTGGCGTTGCTCTGCTTCTTCAGGTTGCCCTTCTCGTCCTGCTTGTAGTACTCGATCTCGACCTTGGCGAACGAGAAGCTGAGGGACTCCATCGGCTGGTCCGAGCCGGTCGAGCCGGACCACTGGATCGAATCGACGTACACCGTGGTGAACTTGTAGATCATGAACGGCTTCTGGCCGCCGTCGCCAGTCGCCTTGCGTAGTGTGACGGTGGCGTCCTTGAAGTGCTTGCCCTCGGCGCACTTCAGGAAGAGGGCGGTCGAGGTCGAGTCCGTCTGCTTCATGACGTTGAAGCTGGAGATGGAGACCCGGCCAGCGGCCCCGCCCTCCGTGCCCGGCCCGATCGTGGCCGGGTTCGAAGCCCCGAACGAGTACGAGAGCAGCTCGATCTGCTTCTCCACGTCCTTCGCCGTGACTTCGCCATCGATCCCGTCGATCTTCAAGTAGACGTCGAACGCCATCTGAAACCCTCCTAGAAAGGTGACACGGAACCAATACCCGAACGGGCGCTCGCCCGGCGACCCTATGCCGTCGGAGAGCGTGAATCGACCACCAACCGCCCCGGGGTGGGGCGTCCGGCCGGGCGGATGGTCCGCCGTCGGCCGGCTACTTCTGCTTGGGCACCTCGGCGACCAGCCGCATGGAGGTGGACAGGGTCTCCAGTTGGTAGTGCGGGCGGAGGTAGGCCACCGCCTCGTAGGACCCCGGCTTGCCCTTGACCGCCCGGACGTCCACCCGGGCGTCGGAGAGCGGGCAGCGGGCCTTGACGTCGTCCCCGACCGACTCCGGGTTCGGAGTGACGTAGTTCTGAATCCATTCGTTGAGCCAGACGTTGCAGTCACTCAACTCCATGAACTTGCCGATCTTGTCCCGGGCCATCACCTTGAGGTAGTGGGCGAACCGGGAGGTGTTCAGGATCAGGTTGAACTTGGCCGACAGCTCGGCGTTGGATTGCGCCGCCGGGTCGAAGTACTGCTTGGGCTTCTGCGCCGACTGGGCGCCCATGAACACCGCGAAGTCCTTCCCCTTGGCGTGGATCAGCGGCAGGAAGCCGAGGTTGGACAGCTCAAACTCGCGGCGGTCGGTGATGGCGATTTCGGTCGGGCACTTCATCGCCACGTCGCCGTCGTCGGTCGGGAAGGTGTGTACCGGCAGCCCCTCGACCTTGCCGCCGCCCTCGACCCCGCGGATACGGGCGAACCACCCGTCCTTGGCGAAGGCGTCGGTGATCCGGGTGGCGTACGCCCAGGCGGCGCCCATCCACAGGTACTTGTCGTGGTCCCGGCCGTCCACCATCTCCTCGAAGTTGAACTCCGGGATCGACTTGAACTCCTTGCCGTAGGGGAGCCGGCCGAGCACCTTCGGCATGGTCAGGGCGACGTACCGGCTGTCCTCGGAGTCGCGGAACGACTTCCACGGGGCGTACTCGACCGCCTCGAAGATATTCGCCAGGTCGCGGACGTTGGGCATCTCCGTCATCCGGTCCCAGTTGAACATCTTCGGGGCGGCGTTGGCGATGAACGGCGCGTGCGACGCCGCCGCCACGCTGGACATCCGCTTGAGGAAGTCCACGTCCTCGGCCCCGCGGCCGAACTCGTAGTCCCCGACCAACAGCCCGTAGGGCGTCCCGCCCAGCACCCCGTACTCGTCCTCGTAGACCTTCTTGAACACCTGGCTCTGGTCGAACTCGACCGCCCGCTCCAGGTCCCGGGCCAGCTCCGTCTTCTTGGCGTTGAGCACCCGGATCTTGAGCTGCGTCCCGGTCTCCGACTGTTGGACCAGGTAGTGCAGCCCGCGCCAGGTCGCCTCCAGCCTTTGGAACTCCGGGTGGTGCATCACCTCGTTGAGCTGGGCGGAGAGCTTCTTGTCGATCTCCCCGATCCAGTACTTGATGTTGGCCTCCACGTCCTGGGAGACCACCTGGCCCGGCTTGACCACCCCTTCGAGGAACTGCTTGAAGTACCCCTTGGCGCGGTCCGCCTCCTTCTGGCTCTGCGGTCGGGTGGCGGCGATCACCTGGTCCAGGAGGCTGGTCGTGTCGGCGGCTTTGGCCGGGCCGGCGCCGGCGGCTTGGGATTCGGTGCCCATTAGTTACCGCCCTCCTTCGGCGCCTCGACGCCCAGCTCCTTGGCCAGGGCCATCGCCTTCTCGGTGTTGGAAAGGATGTCCCCGAGCATCGCCTCCAGCTTGTCGTTCCCCTCCATCTTGGAGAGCAGCTGGGACAGCTTGTGCCGCATCTCCAGCAGCTCGTTGAGCGGGGCGATTTGCTTGGCCACCTGGGCCGGCTCGAAGTCCTCGATCGACTTGAACGTCAACTCGGTGTTGAGCTGGGTGTTCTCGTCGGTCAGCTTGTTCTGCACGCGGACGGCCAGCCGGGGGGCCGCCTTGTCGAGCACGTCGTCGAAGTTGTCCCGGTCGATGTTGACGAACTTCCGCTCCTTGAGGCCCGGCAGCGGCTCCTTGGGCATCCCGGACAGGTCGGCCATGACGCCGACGACGAACGGCAGCTCGACCTTCTGCATCGCCCCGTTCGTCTCCACGTCGTAGGTGATCTGGACCCGCGGCCGTCGGACCCGGTCGAGTTTGTGTTGCAGGCTCTCGCTTCCCACGCTGCACCTCCGGTCAGGGTTGTCTCGCGGGCCGCCACGGAGGGCGGCCCCACGGGCACCCCCCGTAGGCCGCCCTCCGTAGCGGCCCGCGGGGTTAAGACTCCGGCCCCTTGATCCCCAGCTCTCGGTTCATCTCGCTGATGACGCCATCGTCGCGGATCAGCGCCCGCATCAGCTGCGGGAACGGCAGTGCTCCCAACTCGACCGCGCGGCGGACCAGGTACGGGATGGGGCTGTGCGGCTCCAGACGCTCGATCACGTCGGCGGCCTCGGCCAGCCGGCGGTACGCCTCGGCCCGGGAGGTAGTCGGCCGGTTCGCGCCGGCCGGGGTGCCGTTGGCCTCGGCCGGCGTCCCTTCCGCTACGGCGTTATCCGCCGCGGCTGGGCCTTTCTGCTGGAGCACCTGCTTGCCCAGCGTGTAGCAGTCCGACAGGGCCGACTGCAACTCGCTCATCGCCGGGCCGTCCGGCCCCATCTTCGCCGTCAGGGCGGTCGTCAGACTCTTGAACTCGGTCAGGCACCGCGTCAGGTCGTCGAACGTCCGCTGGCAGTCCTCGCGGTCGGCGGCGGCGATGGCCCGGTCGAAGTCGGCCTTCTCCCGGCCTCCGTCTCGGATCGACTTCCAGTCTCGCCAGGACCACACCCCCATATCGCCGCGGACCAGGGGCAACGCACGGACCTCGTTCGGAAATCTCGCCCCGCGGTCCGCCTCGCCGAGCCAGGTGAACGGCCCGCCCCGGGCCTCGACGTCGCCGTCCTCGACGGCCGGGTGCAAGCGGTCCCAGCACTGCTCGACCAGCCCGCGGAGCAGGCGCAGCCCGTCGGCCAGCCCGGCGAACCCGTGCTGGTTGGCCAGCGCCTCGGTGGTGCGGGCGGCGACGAGCAGGTCCTTTGACGTGTCGGTTAAGGTGGACATCCCGAGCTTGGCGATGCGCGGCCAGTCCGCCTTCTTCGCCTCGGTCGGCCGGGCCGGGTCGTCCTCCTCGTAGTCGTTCGGATCGATCTCTTTGCGGAGTTGTTCGAGGTCTTCGCGGACCGCAAAGGGGACCGGCTCGCCGGCCGGGTCGTCCCCGGGGATAGCCGCGAGCAACTCGTCGAGGTTGAGGACCGACTCGGTCGCCATCCGCGGTACGCCTTCCAGGTCGTCGGGCTGGTCCGGCCGGGATGCGGCCCGGCCGTGCCGACGGGACAACCCCCGGAACCTGCAACGGCCCCGGGCGGCTCGGGCGACAAGTGTTTCGATAGTGAAGCCGACGATACCGGAGCGGCAACAGCTGAGCAACCGAAAAATCGCTCCGACGCGAAGATTCATCCCCGGTGTCGGGCCGGTCAGCCGATGAGGACGGTCGGTAGGCCGAGCACGATCGCCCCGCCGTGGGCGGTCAGGTCGCCGAGTCGGGCCGCCGGCATGCCGTTAATCAGGGTGGTGAACGATCCGAGGATGATCACGTCCGGCGGGCCGACGCAGACCGCCATGTCGCCGACCCGGGCGGCCGGCAGCGCGCCGATGAGCGTCGTGATCCCGCCGGGCGGCAGGATCGGCCCGCCGACGTGCGGCACGATCCCGGTGACCATCGGGCAGACGTGCATGTCCGTGACGCGCGCGGCCGGCATCCCCATCTCAGGTACTCCTGCGGCGGACCGTGTCTTGTTCTTGTAGGGTGGGCCGAGTCTTCGAGGCCCACCAATTCTTCCTCCCCTCTCCCCGCTGGGGATCGGTCGATAGGGGTGAGGGGTCTTGC
>DASSAT010000774.1:0-12578 GCA_035699305.1 Fimbriiglobus sp.
CTTTTCCCTGCGACTTGCTGCTGTAGCTCAGTGGTAGAGCACCTCATTGGTAATGAGGAGGTCATGGGTTCAAGTCCCATCAGCAGCTCATGAAACGGGCGGGGGACCGGCGACCCCGCCCCGGCCGACCGACGCGACAACCACCCCCGGGAGGAAGCGATGGCGAAGGGCGTATTCGAGCGGACCAAGCCGCACGTCAACGTGGGCACCATCGGCCACATCGACCACGGCAAGACCACCCTGACCGCGGCCATCCTGGCCCGGCAGGCGAACAAGAAGATGGCAGCCGTCAAGAGCTACTCGGACATCGCCAAGGGCGGCACCGTCCGCGACGCCAACAAGACCGTGACCATCGCCGTCTCGCACGTCGAGTACGAGACCCCCAACCGGCACTACGCCCACATCGACTGCCCCGGGCACGCCGACTACATCAAGAACATGATCACCGGCGCCGCCCAGATGGACGGCGCCATCCTGGTGGTCGCCGCCAACGACGGCCCGATGCCCCAGACCCGCGAGCACATCCTGCTCGCCCGCCAGGTCGGGGTGCCGCGGCTGGTCTGCTACATGAACAAGTGCGACACCGTGGACGACCCGGAGTTGCTCGACCTCGTCGAGCTGGAGGTCCGGGAGCTGCTCAAGAAGTACGAGTTCCCCGGCGACGAGATCCCGGTCATCCGCGGCCAGTCCAAGGACGCCCTGGAGAACCCGACCGGCGACGGCCCGGGGGCCAAGTCCATCGACGAGCTGATGGTTGCGCTGGACACCTACATCCCGGAGCCGAAGCGCGAGGAGGACAAGCCGTTCCTGATGTCCGTCGAGGACGTCTTCTCGATCAAGGGCCGCGGCACCGTGGCCACCGGCCGGGTCGAGCGCGGCACCGCCAAGGTCGGCGACGACGTCGAGATCATCGGCCTCAAGAAGGAGAACACCAAGACGGTCATCACCGGCATCGAGATGTTCCAGAAGACCCTGGACCGGGCGATCGCTGGCGACAACGTCGGGGTGCTGCTCCGCGGCGTGGACCGCGAGGGGATCGAGCGCGGCCAGGTCATCGCCAAGCCGAACAGCATTACCCCGCACACGAAGTTCGAGGCCAACATCTACGTCCTGTCGAAGGACGAGGGCGGGCGGCACACCCCGTTTTTCTCGGGGTACAAGCCGCAGTTCTACTTCCGCACCACGGACGTGACCGGGTCGATCGCCCTGCCGGAGGGGGTCGAGATGTGCATGCCCGGCGACAACGTGAAGATCAACGTCGAGCTGATGGAGGGGATGCCGGTCGCCATGGACGAGGGGCTGCGGTTCGCCATCCGCGAGGGCGGCCGGACCGTCGGCTCCGGGGTGGTGACCAAGATCCTCACGTAGTAGGGGCAAGGGGCAAGGGGCAAGGGGCGAGGTAAGACAGACCGGCCCGGCCGTGAGCGAGATTCCCCCGGCGAGCCGTCCTGGATTGTTCTGACTTGCCCCTGGTCCCATGCCCCTCGCCCCTTGCTAGGTGCATAGCTCAATTGGTAGAGCAGCGGTCTCCAAAACCGCAGGTTGGGGGTTCGAGTCCCTCTGCACCTGCTCACGGAACGTCAGCGCCCGGACGGGTCGGTGAGGTCAACGGGGCCGGCACCCGCGGCGGTGGGCGGGGCGCCGGCCCGGTTCCGTAACCGCAAACCCGTCGGACCGGAAAGGATCGGTATGGCTACCGCCGTCCAAACCAGCTCCGAACCACGCACCCCCAATCCCCGCACGCGCCTGGTCCTGGCGAGCGTGTTCGGGGCGCTGTACGTCATCGCCGGGGTCGCGGCGGCGGGCTACGTCGTCCCGCGACTCCTGGACCCGGTGCTCGCCCCACTGGGCGGGTCCGCCAGCTTCGCCCTGCGCGTCGTCGCCCAACTGGCGGTGGCGGCGGCCTTCGTTTGGCTCGGGTCCAGGCTCGCCAGCACCAACCCGCCCCGCGGCGTCCGCGGCGGTATCTTCCTGGTTATCTCCGGGATCATCACGATCTTCTTCGTGACCCAGGCCGTCGGCCTGAACCTGGAGGACTCGCCGCTCGGCAAGGTCATCACCGTGGCGGTCCTGATCGGGCTTTTGGCCCTGTTCTACCGCTTCCTGGTCTCGCCGCGGGCCGAGCGGTGGATGGTCGGGCTGGAGCACCAGGGGTGGTTCCACGTCTTCAGCTACAAGAAGACGCAGGGGGTGCGGGCCAGGCGGTACACCATGATCGGCCTGCTCCTGGTCGGGTGGACCGGGGTGTACTCGGCGATGGCGCACGAGACGTTCGGCCACGGGCCGTGGACGCTGGCCCTGCCGTTCGACCTCGGGGCAATCACCCCGCTGACCGACCGCGAGTACTCGGTGCCACTGCTCCTGGCCGTGCTCGTCTTCTGGCTGTCGTGGCGGGCGGTGAACATGCCGACGTTCGCCGACTTCCTGGTCGCCACCGAGGCGGAGATGAACAAGGTGTCCTGGTCCAGCCGCCGGCGGCTGGTGCAGGATACGATTGTGGTGCTGGTGACCTGTCTGCTCCTGACCGCGTTCCTGCTGGTGGTGGACCTATTCTGGGGCTGGCTGCTTAGCCGGTCGTTCATCGGCGTCCTGCCGCCGCATTCGGACACGCCCGGGCAGGCGATCACGGAGCGGGGCAAAGAGGCCAACTGGTAGCCCGCCCGTTTTCTGGTTCCCTCCCCCCTTGGGGGGGAGGGTTAGGGTGGGGGGTAGCTCCCTGAGTCGGAGGCGATCCTTCCCGACCGGTTGGAGCTGCTTACCCCCACCCCAGCCCTCCCCCCCAAGGGGGGAGGGAGAAAGACGGCCGCCGACCCCTTGAGTGTGAGCCATGACCGCCGACGACCCGACCCCACAGCCGACCGACGACGAACCGCCGACCCCGGACGCCGAGGTGGTCGAGGCGAACGTCGCCGACGAGGCTGCGCCCGAGGAACCGCCCGCCCCCGCCGAGCCGGCCAACGGTGCCGCCCCGGCCGAGACCCCGCCACCCGCGACCAACAAGAAGTGGTACATCATCAAGGTGACCAGCGGCCGCGAGGAGTCTATCAAGGCGGCGATCGAGCGGCGGGTCAAGATCGAGGGGCTGGAGGAGTTCTTCGGCCAGATCCACATCCCGGTCGAGCGCGTCACCGAGATCAAGAAGGTCAAGGAGACCAAGAACGGCGAGAAGGTGACCAAGGAGCGGCGGGTCACCAAGGAGAAGAAGAAGTTCCCCGGCTACATCATGGCCGAGGTCGAGTTCAACGACCGGATACTCTACCTGTTCCGCGAGACCAGCGGGGTCGGCGACTTCGTCGGGGCCGGCGGGCCGGGCAAGCCGCCGCCGCCGATGACCGAGATCGAGGTCAAGCGGATGCTCGGGGAGGCCGTCCCCGACGACCGCAAGCCGGGCCACAAGATCAAGGTCAAGCTCGACTTCGAGAAGGGGGACAAGGTCCGCATCCGCGAGGGGGCGTTCTCCAACATGGAGGGGGAGGTCAAGGAGATCACCGAGCCGAAGGAGGCGGGCGATACGCCGAAGGTCACGGTCGAGGTGCAGATCTTCGGCCGGCCCGTCGGCGTCGAGTTGGACTACTGGCAGGTGGATAGGACCTGACCCCTGGGACCGCGGCCGTCCCGGCCGCTCTTGCTATGCAGGTCGATGGCCTCCGGCGACATCCCAGCGCCCTGACCCGTTCAGCAAGTGCGGCCGAGACGGCCGCGGTCCCGGGTTCGGACCTTGACTTCCCGTCGGACCCGCTAGAATCAGCTACTCACCCCCTCTCCGGCGCGGAGAGGGGGCGTCGTTTGTAGCCTCCACCCGACGACCCCGGTCCGGCGCGCGCGGCGGGGCGTCTCCGCAGGTGCAGTCATGGCCAAGCAGGTGACGGCCCAGGTCAAGCTCCAGTGCCCCGGCGGCACCGCCACCCCGGCCCCTCCGGTCGGCCCGGCGCTGGGCGCCCACGGGGTCAACATCGGCCAGTTCGTCAAGCAGTTCAACGACAAGACGGGCGGCCCGGACACCAAGGGGATGATGCTCCCCGTGGTCATCACCGTCTACTCGGACCGTAGCTTCGAGTTCAAGATCAAGTCGCCGCCGGCGGCGGTGCTGATCAAGCTGGCGGCGAAGATCCCGCACGCCAAGAAGGCCGGCAAGGACTCGATCCCGGCCGACGCCAAGAAGGCCGGCAAGTACAAGGGGTTTAGCATCACCCAGGCGCAGGTGCAGGACATCGCCAAGAGGAAGCTCAACGACCTCAACGCCCGGGACGTGGAGCACGCCGGCCGGATCATCGCCGGCACCGCCCGCAGCATGGGCATCGTGGTCGTGGATTAGCCGTTGTCTCCCCCTTCCCTCTTAGGGAAGGGGGCCGGGGGGTTAGGTGACGCGCTCAACCCCTCCCCCGGCCCCTCCCCGAAACGGGGAGGGGAGAAATGTGAGCGCGGGCCGGTTGCCGCCCCAGTACAGCCGCCGTACATGTAGCAATTTCCCGCACCACTCGGCCGCGTGCCCAGTGGGAGGGGTTGCGTCGCCGCGATGGCGTCGCCCCCGCCAACAGGAGTCGAGATGGCCAAGCGCAAAGACGAGCCGACCGACGCCGCGCCCACCCCGGACGCGGCCGCCCCCGAGCAAGCCCCGGTTGCCGCAGCCCCAGCGCCGTCTGCCCCGGCCGACGGCGAGGCGAAGAAGAAGCGGAAGCGGCCCGGCGTGGCCCCTCGCCGCGGCAAGAAGCTCCGCAACCACCTCAAGAACGTCTCCGCCAAGGTCAAGGCGACCGGGCCGCTGCCGGTCAAGCAGGCCGTGGCGATGCTGAAAACACTCAAGCGGGCCAAGTTCGACGAGACGGTCGAGGTCCACATCAACACCGGGATCGACGCCACCCAGTCCGACCAGATGGTCCGCGGGGCGGTGTCGCTGCCGCACGGGATCGGCAAGTCGGTCCGGGTGGTGGTCTTCTGCCAGGGCGACAACGTCCAGAAGGCCAAGGACGCCGGGGCCAACGAGGCTGGGTCCGCCGACCTCGTCGCCAAGGTCCAGGGCGGGTGGCTGGATTTCGACGTGGCCATCGCCACCCAGGACATGATGGGCCAGGTGTCGCGGCTGGGTAAGACGCTCGGCCCGCGCGGGCTGATGCCGACCCCGAAGGCCGGCACCGTGATCCCGGCCAACGCCGACATCGCCGTCGCGGTCAAGGAGTTCAAGGCCGGCAAGGTGGAATACCGGTCCGACAAGTCCGGGCAGATTCACGCTGGCGTCGGCAAGATGAGCTTCGACGACGACAAGCTGGCCGCGAACATCCAGACGTTCGTCGAGACCGTCCGGGCGGCCAAGCCGTCGGGCGTGAAGGGGAACTACATCAACGGGGTGGTCCTGTCCGCGACCATGGCCCCCGGCGTCCAGGTAGCCATCTAAAGCCCGCCGATTGCAATCGACGGGCTTTTGTGAGGACCACCCACTATGAGCAAGAAGGTCAAGGCGCTGGAGATCGAGGCGCTCCGCAAGTCGTTCGCGGGGGTCAAGGACTACGTCGTCGTCGAGCCGCTCAAGGTGGACGCGGCTGCCGACCTCGAGTTCCGCCGCAAGCTCCGCGCGAAGAAGATCCGCGCCCAGGTGGTGAAGAACACCTACGGCCAGCGGGTCTTCACCGAGATGGGCATCGCGGTGGACGTGTGGGCCGGCCCGACGCTCCTGTGCTGGGGTGGGGCCAACATCAAGGAGCTCTCGAACACCGTAGACGAGCAGGTCAAGGCGTCCAAGAAGGACCCGAAGTCGCCGGAGAAGTACAAGATCAAGACCGCCATCGCCGACGGCGAGGCGCTCCCGATCGAGGAGGCCAAGGTCCGGCCGACCCGCGAGGAGGCGATCGGCAACATCGTCGCCGCCCTGATGGGGCCGGGGTCGGAGATCGTCGCCGCCCTGACCGGCCCGGCGGCGCAGCTCGCCGGTATCGTCAAGGCGATCGAGGAGAAAGGCCCCAAGGAAGGCGAGTCCGCCCCGGAAAAAGCTGTGAGCAATGAGCTGTGAGCAATGAGCCGCAGCCGTCGTGCTCCGAACCCGAACCTGGTGGCTGTCCGTTTGTCTGGCTCATAGCTGACAGCTCACCGCTCAACGCTAAGCTATTACGCTAGTCGCCGGCCCGCTTCACCGGCACCGTTTTCGAAAGGAACCCAGAGATGAGCGCTGTTGCGGAACTCGGCGACCGGCTCGCCAAGCTGACCATCGCCGAGGCGGTGGAGCTGAAGACCTACCTCAAGGACAAGTACCAGATCGAGCCGGCCGCCGGCGCCCCGGTGATGGTTGCCGGTCCGGGCGGTGGTGCGGCCGCTGCCCCGGCCGCCGAGCCGACGGAGTTCAACGTCGTGCTGGAGGCGGGATACGAAGCCGCCAAGAAGATCGGCATCATCAAGGTGGTCCGGGAGTTGACCGGCCAGGGTCTTGCCGAGGCCAAGGCCACGGTCGAAGGCGCCCCGAAGAACATCAAGGAGGGGGTGGACAAGAAGATCGCCGAGGACGTGAAGAAGAAGCTGGAAGAGGCCGGGGCCAAGGTGTCGGTCAAGCCGGCGTAAGAGGACCAGCAAAAAAAATGCCCAGGCGGGGTGGTCTTGACCGCCCCGCCTGGGTACTATATTCTCATGCGGTAATATCGACGGACTTTCCGGCCTGTGTCGCCTACCAAAGTGGGCGGCCGGCTGTCTCGAAGCCAGTGGTGACAATGCGCGCGGCCCACTTGCTCCGGTCAGTCGTCTTAACAACCCGAATCGCCCCCCGGACCGAACCACCTGCTGTCACGAACCCGCCGGACCCTGGGGTCCGGGGCGCTCGGGCGGCGTGTCGTTCGGCCCGCCCGTGCGCCCTGCCGTTCCGCACCCAATAACGCATTCCGCCGGACGCCGCAAGCCCGGTGCCCCCTGAGGGTGGCACGGTGCTCGCGTCGCCGTGCCTCCGTTTCCGGGAAGGAGAAGCCCCGATGGCCATCCCGGCCCTGCGGATCATTGTCCCGACCGCCGAGCGTAACTTCGGTCACTTCGGCGACGCCGCACCGGTCCCACCACTGACCGACATCCAGACCCGGTCCTACGACCGGTTCCTCCAACTCGACATCGGTCCCGACAAGCGGACCGTCTCGGGCCTGGAGGGGGTCCTCCGCGAAATCTTCCCGATCGACAGCTACGACAAGAAGATCACCCTGGAGTACGTCAAGTACGAGTTGGGCAAGCCCCGCTACGACCCGGACGAGTGCCGGCAGCTGCGGCTGACCTACGGCCGGCCGTTCCGCGTCTGGCTGCGGCTGCGCAAGGCCGACGGCACGGCGGTGGAGGAAGAAGTCTACCTCGGCGACATGCCGATCATGATCGGCGGCGGCGAGTTCATCATCAACGGGGCCGAGCGGGTCGTGGTGTCGCAGCTGCACCGCTCGCCGGGGGTGGACTTCGTCGTCCAGCGCGAGGCCGACAAGGACCTGCACTCTTGCCGGATCATCCCCGAGCGCGGCAGCTGGATCGAGATCAACGCCACCAAGAAGGACACCCTGGGCGTCCGCATCGACCAGTCCGGGAAGTTCAGCGCGCTGACCCTGCTGCGGGCGATGGACCCGCAGTACTCGCGGACCGCCAGCATCCTCAAGGAGTTCTACGAGTCCGAGACGATCAAGCTCAAGGACGAGAAGGCCCGCGCGCGCCTCGCGGGCGACCCCGAGGCCGGCGTCCCGCCGATGGTCGCGGTGGACGACGTGATCGACCCCGAGACCGGCGAGGTCTACGTCGATGCCGGCAAGCCGTTCAACAAGGACAAGGTGGACAAGGCGGTCGCCTCCCACCTCAAGGAGGTGACGGTACTGGTCCCGCAGAAGGACCCGATCATCGTCACCTCGCTCAACGAGGACGGGACCGACACGCACGAGGCGGCGCTGCTGAAGATCTACCAACGGCTGCGGCCCGGCAACCCGGCCCAGTTGGAGAAGGCCCGCGACCTGTTCCGCGAGAAGTTCCTCGACCCGAACCGCTACCGGCTCGGCCGGGTCGGCCGGTTCCGCATCAACCGCAAGTTCGACCAGAACGTCCCCGAGACGGAGATGACCCTGCGGGCGGTGGACTTCGTCAACGCCATCAAGTACCTGCTGTCACTGCGGGCCAGCCAGGGATACGTGGACGACATCGACCACCTCGGCAACCGCCGGCTGCGGACCATCGACGAGTTGGCCGCCGACGAGATGCGCAAGGGCTTCTTGAAGCTCCGCCGCACCGTCCAGGAGCGGATGGCGATCAAGGACGCCGAGGAGATGACCCCGCGGACGCTCATCAACCCCAAGAGCGTCTCCGCGGCCATCGAGTACTTCTTCGGCCGGTCGGAGCTGTCGCAGGTGGTGGACCAGACCAACCCGCTGGCCCAGCTCACTCACGAGCGGCGGTTGTCGGCGCTGGGGCCGGGCGGCCTCAACCGCAAGCGGGCCGGGTTCGAGGTGCGCGACGTGCACATCTCGCACTACGGCCGCATCTGCCCGATCGAGACCCCCGAGGGGACCAACATCGGGCTGATCTCCAGCCTGGCCATCTTCGCCGAGATCGACGACTACGGGTTCCTCATCACCCCGTACCGGCAGGTGAAGAACGGCAAGCTGCTGCACGACGTAGTCGCCCTGCGAGCCGACGAGGAGGCGCGGCTCAAGCTCGCCCCGGCCGATGTGCCGACCGAAGGGGACCGGATCACCCAGGAGCGGATCAACGGCCGGATCACCGGCGAACTGGGTTCGATCCTCTCCAACCAGGTCGAGTACATCGACGTCTCGCCGAAGCAGATGGTCGGCGTCTCGGCCGGGCTGATCCCGTTCCTGGAGCACGACGACGCCAACCGGGCGCTGATGGGGTCGAACATGCAGCGGCAGGCGGTGCCGCTGCTCGTCACGGAGCCGCCGATCGTGGCGACCGGCCTGGAGAAGGAGGTCGCCCGGCACTCCGGGATGCTGGTCCGGGCGAACGACGACGGCACGATCGTCTACGTGGACGCCGAGCGGATCAAGATCGAGGAGAAGGACAAGATCGTCCGCGAGTACGTGCTGCGGAAGTTCCACGGCCTCAACGAGCGGACCTGCCTCAACCAGAAGCCGGTGGTGAAGGTCGGCCAGAAGGTCAAGAAGGGGGGCATCCTGGCCGACGGGGCGGCCACCCACCTTGGGGAGCTGGCGCTGGGGCGGAACGTGCTGGTCGCGTTCATGTCCTGGGAGGGGTACAACTTCGAGGACGCGATCATCATCTCCGAGCGGCTGGTCAAGAACGACACTTACACGTCGCTGCACATCGAGGAGTTCGAGATCGAGATCCGCGAGACCAAGCTGGGCAAGGAGGAGTTCACCCGGGACATCCCGAACGTCTCGCCGAAGGCACTGAACAACCTGGACGACCACGGCATCGTCCGGGTCGGGACGTTCGTCAAGCCCGGCGACATCCTGGTCGGCAAGGTGTCGCCGAAGTCGCGCAGCGAACTGACCCCCGAGGAGAAGCTGCTGCACGCGATCTTCGGCCGGGCCGGCGAGGACGTGAAGAACGACTCGCTGGAGGTGCCGTCCGGCGTCGAGGGGATCGTCATCGCCACCCACCGGTTCAGCCGCAAGGCGAGCATGACCGACGAGGAGAAGAAGGAGATCACCAAGCGGGAGAAGGAGATCAACCACGAGTACTCGGAGAAGATCGCCGAGCAGTTCCGCGAGTTCATCGAGGCGCTCTCGGACGTACTCGACAAGAAGGAACTCAAGGACCCGAACACCGGCAAGGTGCTGGGGTCGGAGAAGGAAGACAAGGTGGTCGCCGAACAGGCTCGGGCGTTCCGGCTGGAGAACCTGGACATCCGCAGCCCGGAGCACCTGAAGAAGGCCAAGAAGATCCACGAGCGGCACTGGGAGCGGATCCAGTTCTTCATCGACGAGCAGGAACGCAAGCTGCACTCGCTCTCCCGCGGGGACGAGTTGCCCAGCGGGGTGCAGCAGATGGTCAAGGTGTACGTCGCCACCAAGCGGGTGATCTCTGTCGGCGACAAGATGGCCGGCCGGCACGGCAACAAGGGGGTGATCTCGAAGGTGCTGCCGGAGGAGGACATGCCATACCTCCAGGACGGCACCCCGGTGGACATCCTGCTCAACCCGCTCGGGGTGCCGAGCCGGATGAACGTCGGACAAATCCTGGAGACGCACCTGGGGTACGCGGCGGCGCAGCTCGGGTTCCAGGCGGTGACGCCGGTGTTCGACGGGGCGGCTGAGGAGGAAATCCGGGCGACGCTGAAAGAAGCGGGCCTGCCGGAGTCCGGCAAGAGCGTGCTCTACGACGGCCGGACCGGCGAGCGGTTCGAGCAGCCGGTGACGGTCGGGTTCATCTACATGCTCAAGCTGCACCACCTGGTCGATGACAAAGTGCACGCGCGGGCGACGGGGCCGTACAGCCTCATCACCCAGCAACCGCTGGGCGGCAAGGCCCGGTTCGGCGGCCAGCGGTTCGGCGAGATGGAGGTGTGGGCGCTGGAGGCTTACGGGGCCGCCTACATCCTCCAGGAGTTGCTCACGGTCAAGAGCGACGACGTGGAGGGCCGGACCAAGATTTACGAGAGCATGGTCAAGGGGGAGAACACGCTGGAGGCTGGCACCCCAGCCAGCTTCGACGTGCTGACCCACGAAATCCGCGGCCTCGGGCTGAACATGCAGCTCGAGAAGAAGCGGGTGTGACGTGGCCGGCGAGTTGTACCTGATCAACGCCGGGGGTGAGGCGGGGGGTCGCAGCCCGGGAACTCGGGCTGCGGCACATCCTCGCCCGGCTGATCGAGGATGGCAACCTGATCGCCCGCTTGGTCATCCCGCTCGACAGCTTGTACTCCCGGAAGGATTGGGTGTCCCGGAGTGATTATCGCTACCAGCGGCTCGTCGCCCTGCTCGCGACCCCGGCCGGGCGGGCGCGGATGCCGGAGATCGAGGTCGAACGGCTTCCCTCGGGCCGCGTGAGGTTGTTTACCCGACTGCTCGATGTTCGCCTGGAAGCGTGAGGGAGGGACGATGCGTCAGCCCACCCCGGCCCAACTGGGCCAGATGATGCATGGCATGTTCGTCGATATCCGCAACCTGAGCTACCACCCCGGCGACGAGAAGCTCATCAACCGGATCGCGGACATCGCGGAGCTTGTGCCGCTGCAGTTGATCAACCCGAACCCGGAATACATGGCGATCATCGTCGCCGGGGTCCGGGAGTTGTGCGAGCAGTACCCGATGGCTAGCCGCTACCTGGACGCGCTGGAGACCGACGACGCGGAGTTGAAGGAGCGGTTGTGCCCGACCCATGGCGTCGATTGGGCGACCGGCGCCCTGCCGCCTGAGTCGTGGCCGAACCGCCCACGGTAACGCCCCCGTCCCGAATCGAACCGAGCTACTGACAAAGGACCCCCATATGAGCACTGCTACCGCCGCCGCCGCGGCCGAGGTCGGCAACTACGACCGGATCAACGACTACGGGGCGGTCCGCATCAGCCTGGCCAGCCCGCACGACATCCGGTCCTGGAGTTTCGGCGAGGTCAAGAAGCCGGAGACCATCAACTACCGCACCTACCGGCCGGAGAAGGACGGCCTCTTCTGCGAGCGCATCTTCGGGCCGGAGAAGGACTGGGAGTGCACCTGCGGCAAGTACCGCGGCATGAAGTACAAGGGGATGATCTGCGACCGCTGCGGCGTCAAGGTCACGCACAGCCGCGTCCGCCGCAAGCGGATGGGGCACATCGAACTGGCCGCCCCGGTCGTCCACATCTGGTTCTTCAAGGCCATGCCGTCCCGCCTCGGGACGCTCTTGGACATGAAGACGACCAGCCTGGAGAAGATCATCTACTTCCAGGACTACGTCGTCGTCGATCCCGGCGAGACGCCGCTGAAGGAGCGGCAACTCCTGACCGAGGACGAGTTCCGCCACTACCGCCAAGAGCTCGGCGATACGTTCGAAGTGGACATGGGCGCCGAGGCGGTCAAGAAGCTGCTGGAGAAGCTCAACCTGGTCGAGGTGTCCCGCGACCTGCGCGAGCGGCTCGACAAGGAGATGGCCCGCGGCGAGAAGGCGTCCAAGCAGCGGACCAAGGAACTCGTCAAGCGGCTCAAGACCGTCGAGGCGCTGCGCGACTCCAACAACAAGTCGGAGTGGATGGTCCTGGAGTGCATCCCGGTCATCCCGCCGGACCTGCGGCCGCTGGTGCTGCTCGACAGCGGCAACTTCGCCACTAGCGACCTCAACGACCTGTACCGCCGGATCATCAACCGCAACAACCGGCTCAAGAAGTTGGTGGACCTCAACGCCCCGGAGGTCATCATCCGCAACGAGAAGCGGATGCTCCAGCAGTCGGTGGACGCGCTGTTCGACAACAACCGGTGCAAGCGGCCGGTGCTGGGCAGCTCCAACCGCCCGCTGAAGTCGCTGACCGACATGATCAAGGGCAAGCAGGGCCGGTTCCGCGAGAACCTGCTCGGCAAGCGGGTGGACTACTCCGCCCGGTCCGTGATCGTGGTCGGCCCCGAGCTGCGGCTGCACCAGGCCGGGCTGCCGAAGAAGATCGCGCTGGAGCTGTACCAGCCGTTCATCATCCG
>DASSAT010000775.1:0-10875 GCA_035699305.1 Fimbriiglobus sp.
GCCCGGGGCCGAAGGGTGGTGCGTGTTGACCCGACTGGTGCGGTCCCGGGAGTTGGCCACCGGCTACGAGTACGGCGGCAAGTTCCGCACTGACATCAAGTAGCGCAACGTAGTAGGCACACTCCGTGTGCCGTCTCAGCAAGAACGGCACACGGAGTGTGCCTACTACACTCCCGGACGGTGGGTCGGCGCTCGAAGACTCGCTTGACCCACCCTACACTTGAGCTGCGACTACTACTACTTCTTCGCCTCGATCACCTTGGCGTCCTTGGCGCCTTTCTTGATCGTGTCGATCACCTTCTCGGCGTCGGACTTGACCTTGTACCCCGAACTGGACGAGCCGATGGTCTGGCCGTTGGTCGCCTTGATGCGGAACCGGTACGCCTTCTTGGCGTCCTCGTACACCTCGAACTTCAGCTTCGTGTCCGCGTCGGACTGGATCCGTTTGATCCCGTTGAGGCAGTCGGCCTTGGCCTTGTACCCCTGACCGGACGTGGCCAGGGCTTTGCCGTCTTCCTTGAGGGTCCAGCGGTACTGGGCCTTGGCGTCTTGGGAGACTTCGAACGTCAGCTTCGGGTCGGCGGCCAGCCCCAACCCGGTAATGGCGGCCAGCCCCACCACCGCCAGCCACGCACGACGAGTGATCACGAGCACACCCCCTTCGGGCACCAGCGTTCCGGGCATTTGCCGCGGACCGCCCGCGGCACCCGATATAGTAGGCCGACCCCACCACGGCGGGCGAGCCTCTTGTATCGGATTGACGGGTCACTACCCTGACTCATCGACACCGCTCCGTCCGGGCCGTGACCGGCCGAGGTTCCCATGACCCGCACCCGCGGCGAGCTGTTCGCCGGCGTCACCGTCGCCCTCGTCACCCCGTTTCGAAACGGCGAGATCGACTGGGACGACCTGGGCAAACTCGTGGACTGGCACGCTGGGCAGGGGACCGACGGGCTGGCCCCGTGCGGCACCACCGGCGAGTCGCCGACGTTAACCCACGACGAGAACGAGCGAGTGGTCGCGTTCGTCTGCGAGCGCGCCCGCGGCCGGCTCAAGGTCATGGCCGGCACCGGCTCGAACAACACCGCCGAGGCGGTCCGCATGACCCGCGCCGCCAAGAAGGCCGGGGCCGACGGCACCTTGCAAGTCGGACCGTACTACAACAAGCCGACGCAGGAGGGATACTACCGCCACTTCGCGGCCATTGCCGACGCGGTGGACCTGCCGCAGGTGCTCTACAACATTCCCGGACGCACCGGCTCGAACATCCTCCCGGAGACGATGGCTCGGCTGGCCGCGGACTACCCGCCGGTGGTGGCGGTGAAGGAGGCGACCGGGTCGCTCGACCAGGCGTCGCAGGTGGCGGCCCTGTGCGACCTGACCATCCTCTCCGGCGACGACAGCCTGACGTTGCCGCTGATGAGCATCGGCGCGAAGGGCGTCGTCAGCGTGGTCGGCAACATCGTCCCGCGGGATATGATGGCGCTGGTGACGGCGTTCGTGGCCGGCCACTTGGAGGAGGCGCAGCGCTGGCACCGCAAGCTGTTCCCGCTGTGCCGGGACATGCTCGGGGTGGCGACCAACCCGATCCCGGTGAAGGCAGCGATGAAGCTACTCGGCCGCGGCACCGGCGAGTTGCGATTGCCGATGTGTGCGCTGGACGCCGCGGGCGAGGCGCGGGTCCGGCAGACGCTGACGGAGTACGAGCTGTAAGCTTGGGGCGGTGCCGCACCACGCGGTCATCTCCGCGCCCACTTCACCGGGCGTCCGCGGCCGACGGCAGGCGGAACAGGTCGGCGACGGCGACGCGGAACTCCGGCAGCACCGGCTCGGCGGTGAGCGTGTCGGCCGCACCGAACAGCCTGACAGTGCCGTCGGCCCGGTAGGCGTGGATGGTCTGCTGGACCGGGTGGACGACCCAGACCAGTTGCGCCCCGGCGGTCTGCCACTCGATCCGCTTGGTGTTCACGTCATTGGCGGAATCGTTCGGCGAGACGACCTCGACGACGAGGTCTGGCACGACGGTGCAGTGCCTCTCGGCGACAGCCTGAGACGGCGTGAGCCGACCGAGGGCGTGGAACGCGGTGTCGGCCCGGCGGACCTTGTCGGGCGCGTCGGGGAAGCAGCGGAAGGACGTACCTTCGGGGAAGACCCAGCCGATCTGTCGTGACTGAACATGAGACTGAAGGGAGTAGTAGACCAGCCCGGCGACGAAGCTGGACAGCAAGCTCATGTTCAGCTCCTTGAGTTCCCCATCGACCAGTTCGAACCACTTGCCCCGGTCGGGCATCCGGAGCAGGTCGTCGGGGGTGAACTTGCGGGCCGGGGCGTCGAGCGTCGCGGACATGCGGAGCCTCCTTCCGATGCAATGATACCGTGACGGTCCGGCGAAGGCGGTCAGATCAACGTCTCGAACAGGATACTTCCGAACGGGGCGCCGAGTCTCGGCGCGCCATCCAACGTGACCCGGAATACGTCGAGGAAGTCATTCAGCCCGAACACCGGCGGCACCGACGGCGGAACGTCCTCGGCGAACACGCAGTACAGGCGGAACACACGGTCCGGCAGTTGCAGGAACCGAACGCGGAGTTCGCCGTCGCGGACGAGACCGCCTCGGATGCCGGCGGCGGTGGTTATTGCGACACGGCTCGTCCCCGTCGGGAACGGGATGCCCCGCGACCGGGCCAGTGTGGTACTCATCGTGGTGTAAGTCGCCCCGGTGTCGAGTACGAACGGCGGCGGACCGACGAACCGGCCCGGCGCTACCTCGACCTGGACGGGGACGCGCGCGCTGACGAGACGCCGGATCGGTCCGCTCGGGTCGGGGTCGGCGGGACGGACGGAGATCGGGACGGTGAATGACGGCATGGCCGCGGTCTACAGGAGCCAGATGCTGTCGTCCGGGTAGTCCGTGGCGATCCGCTCCGACCACAGTTCGGCCGGCAGCTTGCGGAGCAGCTCGCCGATCTCGTCCAGCCCGGTGATCACGACCACGATCCCGGTATCGTCTTCGATGTAGGCGACGTGCTGGTGCTTGCAGTGGACGAGCAGCAGGTTCTGGCGGAGTTGCCGCCGTTCGACTTCCGGCTCCAGCTCGGTGATGCCGACGGTTGCGTAGCGGGACCGGGCGTACTCCAACTCGCGGTCGGTCAGCCGCCGCACCTCCGGGGTGATCGGCAGGTAGTCGTCGGGCCGGACGTCGCCGGAGAGGATGCGCGCGGCCCGGGCCAGCGCGGCGTCGGTCGGCGGATGGGCGGGGCCGTTGGCGGTCGGCCCGGCGGGCACGGCCGACGCGGGGGTGGCGGGTTCGGACACAGCAGGCCCTCCGGGAGGTCTGCCCTCATGATACCGCGGCGCCGGCGGCCCGTCACTTCACCGGCCGCGGCGGCGAAGGCGGACGAGTCGGAGTGGCCGCCCCGGATTGCCGGGCCCGTTGCCGGCAGCTACGATCGGGATGCGCAAGCCGCGACCCCCGGAGATCGCCCCATCACGGGGGCAACTCCCCGGGTCGAGGTGTCGGCCGGTTTTCACCCCGAAGGGGTGTGAGTCCTCAGCCCAGGGCAACGCCCTGGGTAGGTCAACCCGTACCAACCCCAGCCTGAAAGGCTGGGACACGAGATCACGCCATGCCCCAGTCCCTCGCGCGGGTTCTGGTCCACCTCGTGTTCAGCACCAAGAACCGCGAACCGTTCATTGCCGCCGAGCATCGCAACCGGACCTTCGCATACCTTGCCGGCACGCTCAACGCGATCGACTGCCCGGTCATCACCGTCGGCGGAGTGGCAGACCACGTCCATCTGCTGTTCGTACTGGCGCGGACCCTCCCACTGAGCAAAGCGGTGGAGGAGGTGAAGAAGGAGTCGTCCAAGTGGGCCAAGGCGAATGTGCATCCGGGGTTCTACTGGCAGAACGGGTACGGGGCGTTCTCGGTCAGCCCGTCGAACGTCCCGTCGGTGACGGCATACATCGGGAACCAGGAGGCGCACCACCGGGCGGCGACGTTTCAGGACGAGTTCCGGGAACTTCTTCGCCGACACGGGATCGAGTGGGACGAACGATACGTCTGGGATTGAGCCGAAGGTCCTCCGTGTCCCAGCCCTTCGGGCTGGGGGTCGGTTGTCGCCGCCGACCCAGGGCGTTGCCCTGGGCTGAGGACTCCCACCCCTTCGGGGTGAAGACGGCACGTTTACCGCGCTGGGCCGGATACAAGCGGCTCATCCGGTCCAGGTACCCAAGCATCGTCTACACCCCGCTGCCGATCGTGGACTTCAAGTGCAACAGAGTGATGGAGTTGTCGAAGGCCGAGGGGTAGCGCGAACCCACACCGACCTCGCAGGATCAGTGGAAATAGGTGCAATCAGGGGTCGCTGGACAGACGACTGAGTTCGGGCCGAGGTGCCGACGTGACGAACGCGAAGAAAGTCATCGTGAACAGAATGATCGAGATGAACCTCGAACAGTACACCGGGTTCTTCGACCACGATTGGGCGAAGGATTTCGTCGCGCGGGTGCCCTCACGGCTTACTGACGCAGCGGGCAGCCTCTGCTTGGCTTGGAAGGAAGCATCGAACACTCACCGTCTCCCTTGGCTGATGGTCCACCAGATGACGGCCTTCGCCAAAGGTTTCATGAAAGGCCACAAGTCGCACATGGCCCGGCTGATCGACGAGTTCAGGGGTTGGGTGTTGCGTGAACTCGACGGATCGTTGAAGCGAGCGGAGAGGAAGACGGTCCTTGAAGGTATCAGGAAAATCGATCAGCGACTGCGAATCGCGGATCAGGAGCAGAACGCCAGCTTCCCGGCGAGGGAATACTGGGACGACATCGTCCAGAAGTCCGAATTCCAGCTCAGCATTTCCGGGTCGCAGAACCTCGCGTACTGCGCGCTGGTCTTCGCTTACGAATGGTTCGTGGTGAGCTGTTTCCGAGTACTTGGTGGCCCGGAGAAGTACAAGCCGAACGAAGACCGATTTTGGACGGAGTTCACGACGCTCTTTGGTCGCGACATGAAACCGGACTACTGGGACGACCAGCCGGTGAAAATCGCCCGGATCGCAAGGAACTGTATCACGCACCTCGGCGGGAAAACCAAGCCCGAACTGATCGCGGAAACCCCCGCCCTCTGGATCAGTCCCGAGGGGATCGTTTCGGTACAACCGTCTGACAACCGGGATCTCTTCACGGTCCTGAAGGGGAAAGTAAGCCAGTTGGTCGGCGAGTTGACACCTTGCTCGTCACTAACCTGATCGCGAATGAGGCAGACGGGGGCAGAGCAGGGACATGCTTCCCGTTCTACGTCTACGACGAGGCGGAGCCGTTCGAGCTGGAGTTCGTCACGACGCCCAGTGAACCACTCAGCTACCGCGTCGAGAAGATGGTCCTGAGCAAGGACAAGACCCGGCTGGTGGTGAACGACTCGCTGACCCTGGCCGGCATCCCGAAGGAGGCATTCGACTACCGGCTCGGCAACCGGTCGGCGCTGGAGTGGGTGATCGACCAGTACCGAGTGACGGAGGACAAGCGGTCCGGCATCCGGGCCGACCCGAATCGAGCCGACGACCCGGAATACATCGTCCGGCTCGTCGGTCAGGTGGTGACGGTCAGCGTGGAGACGGTGCGGATCGTGGCCGGTCTGCCGACGGACTATTCGACCTGAGTCGGGCGAGTGGTTGGTTGCACCTGACCAGCTAGCTTGACATCTGGTGTTCTGAACTTATGAACACTTCAGGAGCAGTGACGCGCTCGGACGCTCGGACGGGGATCAGATTGCCACATTGCCACTCCCAGAAGTGGCAATCTGACCGCCTGACCCCCGCCGATTGAGGACGGGACGGAAAATGACTGGCAAGGTTGCCACATCGCCGCCCGCGCAAGTGGCAACCTTGGCCGCCTGACCCCTCGGCATCGGGGGCGTATCATGAGAGTGAAGGACCCGCGTTCGTGGGTTGGCCCTCCGCCACGTTAAAAACAAGGGAGCAGTTCCATGCCCGCCATCGCCGACGACGTGACCGCCGAAATCCTCGACCTCAAAGAGAAGATCGGCGCCACCATCCTCGCCCACTACTACCAGGAGGGCGAAATCCAGGCCATCGCCGACGTCACCGGCGACAGCCTCAAGCTCGCCCGCGAGGCGACCAAGGTCGATTCCCCCGTCATCGTCTTCTGCGGCGTGCTGTTCATGGCCGAGACGGCCAAGATGCTCAACCCATCCAAGAAAGTCCTGCTGCCGGACCTGGAGGCCGGGTGCAGCCTGGTGGACTCCTGCCCGCCGGAGAAGCTCCACCGCTACCAGGAGATGCTCCGCGAGAACGGACGGAAGTTCCAGACCGTCACCTACATCAACAGCTCCGCCAAGGTCAAGGCGCTCTCCGACTGGGTCGTCACCAGCGGCAACGCCGAAGAGGTCGTGCGCAAGGTGCCGGAGGACCACGAAATCCTGTTCGTCCCCGACCAGCACTTGGGCCGATACCTGCAAGAAGTCACCGGGCGGAAGATGATCCTGTGGCAGGGGTCGTGCATGGTCCACGAGATCTTCAGCGTGCAGGACCTCTTGAAGATGAAGAAGCTGCACCCGGACGCGCTGACGATCGCACACCCGGAGTGCCCGAAGAACCTGCTGGAGCACGCCGACTTCATCGGCGGCACCGAGGCGATGATCAAGTTCGTCGGCTCGCACGTCGAACCGACCGAGTTCGTCGTCGCCACCGAGCCGAACATGATGTGGCAGCTGGAGAAGCGCTACCCGAAGCACAAGTACCTGCCGGTGCCGGGGATCACCTGCGCGTGCAACAAGTGCCCGCACATGGCCCGCAACACGCTGGAGAAGATCCGCGACTGCATGCTCAACGGCGAGCCGGAGATCGAGTGGCAGCCGGAGTTCGACAAGGCGAAGGAGGTGCTGGCGCGGAGCCTGCTGAACCCGCCGGTGGCCGCCAGCCTCCATCCGCACGGAGATTGAAGCGATGAGCGCGAAGAGCAAACCGAAGTCGAAGCCCGCGGTGAACGGCCCGCCCGTCCCGGCCGGTGACGTGCTGACGCTGACGGAGGCTGCGGCGTTCCTGCGCGTCGCGCAAGATGTGCTGCGCCAGAACGCGGAAACGGGCCGGGTGCCCGGCCGGCGGATCGGGGGCGACTGGCGGTTCGGCCGGGCGGCACTGCTCGCCTGGTTAGGCCAGCCCGAAGAACCGAAGAAGTTGATGTCGGCCGTGGCGGGGGCGTTCGCGGACGACGAGACGTTGTTACCGATGGTCGAGGAAATCTATCGGGAGCGGAAGCGATAGCCGGTCAGGAGATAAGACCGGATGTATATCCTCGACACAGACACGTTCAGCCTTCAGCTCCACGGACAAGGCCGCGTAACCGCCTGTGTGGCGGCGGCGGAAGCAGCCGGCGAACGGGTGGCGATCAGTGTCGTCACCCGTGCCGAGGTGCTCAAGGGGCGGTTCGAGTACCTCTTGAAAGCCGCCGACAAGATGCACTGGCTTCGGGCGTATGACTTCCTCGTCCGCACGGAAGAGCGGTTGGCGAAGGTCGCGGTCATTCCCGTAACGGAAACCGCTGCCGATCACTTCGACCGGCTCCGCGCGGAGAGGAAGCGGAAGAAGAAGGGCCATGCCGACCTGCTCATCGCCTGTATCGCCCTGGCCCACGACGCCACCCTGGTCACCCGCAACGTCAAAGACTTTCGGAACGTCCCGAACCTCAAGGTCGAGAACTGGGCCGACTAGCCCCCGGAAGGAGTCCCGCCATGCCGCCGCTCGTGCCGAACCGGTTCCTGGTGCGGATCAGCCACCCGTGCCCGTACGTCAAGGCCATGCCGCTCGACGACGGCGATAAGCTCCTCGACCTGCCGGAGTCCGCCCGGCTGAACAACTTCGCCGAGTTGGACGGGCAGGCGAACTTCGCCGACGTGCGGCTCGCGTGGAACGAGCTGGGGCTGGGGTTTCAGCTCGCGGTCAAGGGGAAGGACCGGCCGCCGACGGGGGACATCGACCGGCCGTGGTCGGCCGACGGGGTGACACTGTGGCTCGACACCCGCGACGCCCGGGCGAGCCACCGCGGGAGCCGGTTCTGCCACCAGTTCCACCTACTGCCGGCCGGCGGCGGGCCGGACAAGGACGAGCCGGCGTTCGCGCAGACGAAGATCAACCGGGCGCTGCAAGACGCCCCGCTGTGCAACCCGTCCGACGTGGCGTTCCGGCACGCGATGGTGAAGGGCGGCTACCGGCTGGAGGCGTTCCTGCCGGCCGCGGTGCTCAGCGGGTATGACCCGGAGCAGCACCCGCGGCTGGGGGTGTACTACCACGTCCGCGACGCGGAGCGGGGCGACCAGTTCCTCGGCGTGAACGGCGACTTCCCGGTGACGGACGACCCGTCGCTGTGGGAGCCGCTGGAGCTGGTGAAGGGGAAGTAGACCCGGCCTCGGTGCGAGCACGCCCATTTTCTCGATTTTCTTTCCGCGAAAACGGTCCGGCGCAGGAACCTGAGGGCGACCCACTCCCCCGGGAGGACCCGCCCGTGAACCCGGACCCGCACCCGACCCGCACCCACGCCCCCGACAGCCCGCCCACCGGCAGCTACGACCCGGCCCTGGACGCCGCCCTGGGCGCCGCGTTCGGGACCGACCCCACCCCCGGCGGGTGGTCCCGGCCGCCGCTGTTGCGCGACGACCCGTCCGACTACGCCCCCATCGTGCGGCCCGACTCGGCGGACATGCCCAAGTCCGACCCCGGCCGCTACCAGCTGCTCGGCGAGATCGCCCGCGGCGGCATGGGCGTCGTCCTCAAGGGCCGCGACCCCGACCTCGGCCGCGACCTGGCGGTGAAGGTGCTCAAGGCCGCGTCCCCGCTCAGCCCGGCGCCGAGCCTCGACCCCGAGTAGACGGCGACGATCGGCCCGCCCCCCTGGTCGGGGCTGACGATCACCTCCGCCTTGCCGTCCCCGTCCAGGTCGGCCGCGGCCACGTACACGACGCCGGTGAAGCCGGCCGCGGGGAGTTGCTGCCGCGGCACGGGGGCAGGCTACGAGGCAGGCCGGTGATCAGCCGGCCGTCAGGGGAATTGTACATCC
The DNA here is from genome assembly GCA_035699305.1 of Fimbriiglobus sp. GTDB lineage: Bacteria > Planctomycetota > Planctomycetia > Gemmatales > Gemmataceae > DASSAT01. Next base: position 9,070 of record DASSAT010000775.1, read on the forward strand.
TCAGTCGGCGAAGAATCGAAATGGGAGATCAGCAGCACGGGCGCCTAGATGGTCAACTGCTCCAGTAATAACGAGGTCCGATTGATGGTCGGTCGGTGGAGATCAATCGGCCGCCTCGTTGACACCCCGGGCGATCTCCTGCAACCGCTCGTAGTTGGCGATCAGTCCAACGTCTGAACCGGTCGCCTTGCCCTGGGCGAACCGCTCCCGCGCCGCCTTGTACTCCTGCGAATAGTGCATGTTGACGTAAGCCGACACAATCGGGACCGACCGCCGGATAATGTAGATGTGCAACGGCTCCCTGTTGTTCTTGGCGATCTCCCGGGCCACCTCTAGCTCGAAGCGCCGGCGGAGCTTCTCCGGATCGATGCGGAAGAGCGACTTGGCCTCCGATGCGATCTCGTCCCACGTCCGCAGCTTGTCCCGGCCCCGCACACGGATGAAACTGCTCAGCCGCGCCCCCAGCGGGATCGACTGATCCGACCAGCCGGGCGGCGGGAGACCGTCCCGGCCTCCCAACGAGTTCGGGGAGTACGGCTGAAGGGTCGGGTAATCGTCCGGGTTGGTAGACGGGCCCTGAGCCAACACTTCAGCTATCGTCAGCCCCCGCCTCGATTCGTGTTGGGGGGCTTCGGCTTGGAGTTGGAAGACCGAGCTGTTGTTGATCGCATCCGCCACACCGAATAAGCCATCCGCCACGAGCACGGCGATCCAGAACAACTCCGCCCGGTAGCTGGTCGCTGTCCGGGTTCCGGCTTTCGCCAGCAACATTGAACCTATACCGATCGCGATGCCGCCGAGCATTTTGATGACAACACCCGTCACGGAGAGCGGCAGGATCATCCCAAGAACAGCGTAGCCGATCACGGACGCCACTGCGGCCGCAACGAAGCACCCTCGTCCGTCGTGTCTGCTCCCTTGCGAACTGCCGCCGGTCGGCCGAGTGATCGCCTCCCGCACGCTTACTCGTGGAGGTAATTCGAGTCGGTGGGCTTCCGCGCCATTGGTATCGGGAGGTTGAGCCTCGCTCTGTGAATCGGAGGTGGAGTCCTTCTCGGCCCTGGTCGGGCGTTGAAACGCGTCGGGCTTGTCTTCCGTCTGTGCGGCGGCGTGTTCCCGTCCACTCCCCTTCTTCTTCGTCAGCCACTTCACCAACACCCCTACACCCGCCAGGAGCAGGGCAAGGCAGGCAGACCTTACCAGCGCGACCGCGTAACCCTGTGCCGTTGCCACCGGGCCAAAGTCCCACAAGGCCAACCCAAGGGGGACACCGCCCACGATCAGGAAGAACGCGAGCCCGGCCCAGTAGTCGATCTTTTTGGGCTCCCGACCTGATTTGCTGTGCGGCGAGGTTGCGGTCGTCGTTGGCGGTGCCGAAGACACGGCCTGTTGCTGCGTACTGCCGGTTGTCCGGTGCTGCTGGCTGTATGGGCCGGAACCCCAGGCCGCCGACGCGATGTCCCTTTGCATCTCAGCCGCCGGTTCAGCCCGCGGAGGCCAAGGCGGCGAGTCCTTGTTCGTAGCCGATGCAACGTCCTGTGGCATTTCAGCCGTCGCCAGCGAAGTTTCCGCTCCGACCACGCCGCATGTGGCGGGTTGCCCTCTCCGTGAGTCATACTCTTGGCGTTTCAGAGGGTCGGAGAGGGCCGCATAGGCCTCTTCGAGAACCGCTAGTGGAGTCTCATTTGGTTACTTGGTAATCGGTGGTTGGTCCCGAATAATGGGTCATGAAACCACCTCTGTTCGTTCGGGCGTTGTCCGACGCCGAGCGCCGGGCGCTCCAAGCGGGACTTCGCAGCCGCGAGG
>DASSAT010000776.1:0-5848 GCA_035699305.1 Fimbriiglobus sp.
GGAGGGCGCAGAGACAAGACAGCAGACAGGGTTTTCGGAACACAACTCTTTGGTCTTGTCTCTGCGCCCTCCGCGCCCTCCGCGGTGAAACTCTTCTATGGCCAACGCTGAGAAGTACCTCCGCCCGGAGGTGATCCGCCAGGTCGCCCGGCTCGACTTGCGCGCCAAGTTCATCGTCGAGGGGTTCCTGAGCGGCCTCCACGCCAGCCCGTTCCACGGGTTCAGCGTCGAGTTCTCCGAACACCGCAAGTACGTCCCCGGCGACGACCCGAAGGACCTCGACTGGAACGTCTACGCCAAGACCGGCAAGTACTACGTCAAGAAGTACCGGGCCGAGACGAACATGACGGGCTACCTCGTCATGGACCTGTCGAAGTCGATGGGGTACACCTACCGCCAGGAGCTGAGCAAGTTCGAATACGCCATCTGCCTGGCCGCGGCGCTGGGGTATCTCATGGTCCACCAGCAGGACCCGGTCGGGTTGGTCACGTTCGACACCAAGGTCCGCACGGTCGTGCCGCCCAAGAGCAAGCGGTCGCAGATCGGCACGCTGCTCTCCGTGCTGGCGAACCTCAAACCCACCGGCGAGACGGACATCGGCGGCTCGCTGTTCCAGCTGGCGTCCCTGATCCGCGGCAAGTGCCTGGTGATGGTGTTCAGCGACCTGCTGACCGACCCGGCCCCGGTGGTGCAGAGCCTATACCGGCTTCGGCACGCGGGGCATGAGGTGATCCTGTTCCACATCCTGGACGAGGCCGAGGTCCACTTCCCGTTCACCGGCCTGAACAACTTCGAGGACCCCGAGACGGGCGAGTTGGTGAAGGACATCGACAGCCGCGGCATCCGCGACGACTACCTGAGCGGGCTGGACGAGTTCCGCGAGTTCTACAAGCGGGAGTGCGGCGCCGCGAACGTCGATTACGTGCCGATGGACACCAGCGTCGGGTTCGACAAGGCGCTCTTGGAGTACCTGATCCAGCGGCAGCGGCGGTTCGCGTAGGGAAGGCTGCAAGCCCACCCGTGGCCACGGGTGGGCTTGAGTTGCTCCCGAGTATGACCTGTAGAATCAGGGTATGCACCCGATCCTGATCGCCGGGGCGGCGCTGGTCGCGCTGCCGGTTATCCTCCACCTCATCATGAAGCAGGAGCCGAAGCGGCTCCTGTTCCCGGCCGTCCGGTTCCTCCGCCAGAAGAAGCGCATCAACCAGCACAAGATGCGCCTGCGGCACCTGCTGCTGCTCCTCATGCGCATGCTCCTGATCGCGCTGTTCTGCCTGGCCCTGTTCCAGCCGCGGCTGCCAAGCGCCGGGCTGAACCTTGGCCTCAGCGGCGAGCAGCCGGTGGCGGCGGTGTTCGTCCTCGACACCAGCCCGAGCATGGGCTACACCGCCGACGGCAAGACCCGGCTCGACGAGGCCCGCCGCCGGGCGCTGGAACTTCTCGACGACCTGCCGGCCGACTCCAAGGTAGCGGTCCTCGACCCGGTCGAGGCGGTCGGCAATTGGGAAGTCTCCGTCGGCGACGCCCGGCGGAAGATCGAGGCGATGCGCGAGCCGCACGGCGCCGCCCCGCCGATCACCACCGCGCTGCAGACCGCCTACCAACTCCTCAAGACCGTGGACCAGGAGACGGACTCGTCAGAGCCGCTGCCGCGACTGGTAGCGGTGTTCTCTGACCGCGCCGCCGCGTCCTGGCAGGCCGACCGGACCGAGGACCTCAAGCGGGCGCTGGCCGAGGTGCCGCCGCCGTCGGTGGCACATCTGTTCGTGGACGTCGGGACTGACGGGCCGGCGAACGTCTCCATCACCGCCGTCGAGGCTCGCCCGCCGGTGGTGCCGGTCGGCCAGCCGGTCACAATCGCCGTCACCGCGCAGGCGGCCGGGCCGGATGTGACCGCCGTCGTCCGCTGCAAGCTCGACAACGCCGGCACCCCGGAGCGCAAGGAACTCCCCCTGTCGGCCGGCACCCCGAAGGCGATCGGGTTCGCGTTCCACGACCTCAAGCCCGGACTGCACCAGGTTGAAGTGGCGCTGGAGACGCCGGACAAGCTGACGGCCGACGACGTGCGGTACGTCACCTTCCGCGTCGGCGAGTCGAAGGCGATCCTGACCGTCGCCGACGACCCGGCCGGGGCCGCCTTCTGGCAGCTCGCCCACCAGGCCAAGGGGGAGTTCCGCTGCGATGTGGTGAAGCCCGGCGAGGTGACGGACCTCGGCGGGTACGACGCGGTCTGCCTGCTGTGCGTGTCCGACCCGACGCAGCGGCTGCCCGGCGGGGCGACGCTGTGGCAGAAGGTCGCCGACTTCGTCAAGCGGGGCGGCGGCCTGCTCGTGATCCCCGGCTCGCCGGAGCAGATCACCCTCTCGGCCTACGACCCGGCCAATGAGGCCACCGCCGGGCTGCTGCCGGCGAAGTTCAACAAGGTGATCGACGCGGCGACGCAACTCGCCGAGCCGCGCAACCGCGGGGTCGAGTGGGCGCTCGGAGACGACGCCACCCTGCGGCACCCGCTGCTGGCGCCGTTCCAGGAGTGGAAGCGCCAGGGCAACGTGGACTTCCTCCGCAACCCGCGCCGGGCGTACAAGTACTGGGAGGTCGTCGATGCGGCACCGGGGTCGGTGGTCGTCCGCTACGACGACTACGCTGACCCGGCCAAGCGGTCCCCGGCCATCCTGGAGAAGTTGATCGGCGGCGGGAAGGTCGTCGTCCTCACGACCCGGATGGACACGCCCTGGCCGCCCGATCAGGAGCGCCCCCAGGACCCAGGGTGGAACAACTACTGGAAGACGTCCGAGAGTTCCTGGGGCACCGTCTTCCCGAACCTGCTGGCCCGCTACCTGGTCGGCGGGTCCGCGGAGCCGCTGTTCAACTTCTCGACCGGCCAGCGGGTGCCGGTCCCGTTGCCCAAGGGGGACATCGCCAAGGGCAAGAAGTTGATCCTCGAAGGCCCCGGCGTCACCGGCCGCGACGCCTTCCCGGAGGTCGCCGCCGGGCAGCCGGTACTGGTCCTGCCGCCGGGCCGGACGCGGACCGCCGGCAACTATGTGCTGCGGACCGAGGACCGCTCCTGGCAGGAGGGGTTCAGCCTCAACCCGCCGGCCGACGAGTTCAACCTGACGAAGGTGCCGAAGGAGCCGATCGAGGAGTTGTTCGGACCGAACAGCGTCGTCGGCGTCGAGCGCGACCTGCGCCTGCGGGACGTTCTGGAGTCGCGGTACGACCCGGAGTTGAAACTGTTGCCGTGGCTGTTGCTCGCCGTACTGGTGCTGTTCGCGGTCGAGGGGTTCGTGGCCAACCGGTTCTACCGGCTGCGGCGGTAAACTCCAAATCCCAAGCACCAAATCCCAAACAAACAAGACTCTTTGGATTGGGATTTGGTGCTTGGGATTTGGGATTTACCAAGGTGGCCTGCGGTTTGCACCACTTCCCCACGCCGGACACCCGGGCGGCCGGATTTGATGATACAATTGACAAACCGCGCCCCCGCGCCCGCCCGTCTCCCCGCGGCGACGGATGCCGTCCCGACTTCCGACCGGGGTGTGAAATTCCGCCGCCGCCGCCGGTTCTCCCGGCGGACGAGGCCGCGTCTCCGGTTCGCACGCGGAAACCGGTTGGCCGTCCTCGGGTGCGTGTGCTGAGATACTGTCATGAGGCTGAGTACCGCCACGTTGCCGAAGGTTCGCCGACTCGTGCCGTCCGGGCACGGGCTGGTGACCCTGACGTTCGTGACGCTCCTGATCGGGCTGGAGTTGGTCGGCCGGCTGGCCGGGTCGGACCTGCACGACGGGCTAGCCGGGCTGGTGCTAGTGTCGGCTATCGCGCTGGTCGCCACGCGCCACCGCCGGGCGCCGCTGCCGTGGGTGAACTGGCTGGGCGACCGGCTCGGCCGGCTGGCCGGGTGGCTCGACCGCGCCCGGTACGACCACGGCATCGACCTGCGCGGCGCGCCGCGTCTGCCGCGCAAGCTGCCGCCGGTCGTCTGGTGGGCGGTGGCCGTCCTGACCGGCTGGGCCACGGCCGCGGCCGCCGCGTGGCTGGCCTTCCCCGGCGGCTGGCGCGAACTCGGCGTCCACACCTCCTATGTCCTCTACCTCGTCGTGCTGATGGCGGTCTGGGCCGGGCTGCTGGCCTGCGCCTTCGCCGGGGTGTACGTCCCGGTGCTGTTACTCGACCGCCGGCTGCGGGGGCTGGTCCGGCCGGCCGACCGCAAGGGGTTCGAGCTGGCCCTGGTGGTCGGCTACTTCCTCTCGACTGCCGCGGTGGCGTACATCGTCCCGACGGTAGTGGTCCTCGGGCTGTGCCTGGGCATGGCCGGGCTGGCGGCGTGGCTGGTGGTGCGGGCCGCGGACGACGAGCCGGCGATCCTGTGGCGGCGCGGGCCGGACAACCCGATCTTCGCGGTCCCGCTGCGGCGGATCGTTTCCGGCGGGCTGGGGCTGTTGGCCCTGGTCGTCTTCGACCTGCTTTTGACCGCGTGCGGCGGCCGGCTGCTGACCCCGCCGGACCCGTCCGACGCGATGCCGGTGACGGCCCTGCTCGGGACGACGGCGGCGTGGATGGTGCCGGGGCTGATGGCGGTGCTCGGCCTGCGGCTGTGGGCCGGCCTCCGCACCGACCCGGCCCGCCGCTCCGCCCCGACCGCTCACCTGACCGGCGACCGCTCCACGGGCGAGTTGAAGCGGGCCGCCGCGTGGCTGATCGACTGGGGCTGGCAGGTCCGGCTCGCCCCGGCGAAGCCGCAGACCGGCGACGTGGCGCTGGAGGTGGTGCCGGCCGAGCGGTCCGAGGCGACCGAGTTCGAGCCGCGGTGGCCGCTGAAGGTGAGCCTCGCCGACCTCTCGAACCCGACGGTCCGCGAGCGGCTGGAACGCCGCGACGAGATTCAACTCCGCCGGCAGGCGTTCCGCGGGCTGGCGACGCTGTTCAAGCGAGCGTTCGCCGACCGCGGCCCGCGCGGCGGCGGCTACTGGTTCGCGCCGCACTGGTGGTTCATCACCAGCCTGGACCGGGAGGACCCGCACCGGGGCAAGTCCGACGGCCCGACGCCGCCGCGGCCGGTCGGCCCGCCGTTCCCGCGCGTCTTCGGCTCGCGGGTGCGGCAACACTTCCATCAGGTGTTCCGGGCCGTGGAAGTGGACATGGTGTTCGTCGAGGACGGCGTGTCGCAACGGACGGTGGAGAAGGTGCTGCGGGTGCTGTTCGAGCTGTACGATGTTCACGGCGGCCAGCGGAAGGCGGAGGACCACCTGTTCCGCGGGCTGCCGAAGGTGCGGGTGATGGTCCACGACTACGCCCCGGGCCGGCCGTTCAAGACGGACAAGTACCGGGAGCCGCAGTTCGACGACTTGAGCCGGGCGCGGGTGCTGCACGTCTTCCGCGACCACGGCGGCCACGAGGCCCCGACCGAGGCGCCGTTCGACTTCTCCTGGGAGCCGTCACCGGCCCTGGGGGTGGGGTGAGGCGCGGCGGATCACGCGCGCTAGCCGGTAATCTCCCGGACGACCCGGCACGGGTTGCCAGCGGCGAACACCCCGCCGGGCACGTCACGGGTGACGACGCTCCCGGCCCCGATGACCGCCCGCGGGCCGAAGACGCGCGGGAACGGCGGGCCGACCGGCCGCGGCGGCGTCGGGCCGTCGGACTTGCCGCGGTGCGGGTCCTCCCGGTCCAGGCTGGTGATGAACCACCAGTGCGGCGCGAACCAGTAGCCGCCGCCGCGCGGGCCGCGGTCGGCGAACGCCCGCTTGAACAGCGTCGCCAGCCCGCGGAACGCCTGCCGGCGGAGTTGAATCTCGTCGCGGCGTTCCAGCCGCTCGCGGACCGTCGGGTTCGAGAGGTCGGCGAGGCT
>DASSAT010000777.1:0-4203 GCA_035699305.1 Fimbriiglobus sp.
CCGTCCCGGCCGCTCTTGCTGAGCACGTCGGGCGGCCTGGTGTGATGCCCCAGTCCCTGACGTGCGGAACAAGAGCGGCCGGGACGGCCGCGGTCCCAGGGGCTGGCGCACATCCGTGCGCTCCGGTTGTGCCGTTCTGCGCTGATACGCCGGTCGGGTCGGATGCGCCGTGCGCCCGCCAGCGTGGTCTCCCCCGATCCTATTTCTTCGGCATGTCAACCACGTCTGTGCATCTTAACCAGTCTAGTGCAGGCCACTTATCCGGTGCGACCGTGCCGGTGGCCGTGAAAAACCGCAGGTTTGGCTTCAGTCTCGCGCCAGCCCGTGTTGACCGGTTCGACGGCCCGACATAGAGTTGTCGCGGCCGGCCCGATACCGGGTCGTTTAGCTGTCCTTCGACCCCACCGAACCCGGGGCCCCGACACCAAGGTTGCCAATGCAGGACACCCACTCCTACTGGCGCACCGACCGCCCGACCGAGGGGTTCTACACCTCGGAACTCCCGGCCGAGCCGGCCGCCCAGATCGTCCGCACCTTCCTGCCGGACGGGTACGAGCCACGGTACCCATACCCGCTGTTGGTGCTGTTCCACCCGCACGGGGGGAACGAGGAGTCGGTGCTGCGGCTGGCTCCGCGAGTGAGCCGGCGGAACTTCGTGGCCATCAGCTTGCGGGGGCCGGTCGGGCTGGGCACGCGCTCCGACGGCCGGCCGGCCTGCGGCTGGGGCGACGACCCGGACCTGTACACCGACTACCTGATCCGGGCGGTCGAGCAGACCCGGCGGACGTACCACGTCCACTCGGAGCGGGTGTACCTGGTCGGCGTGTACGAGGGGTCGGCGGCGGCGTACCGGGCGGCGTTCGAGCTGGGGGACAAGGTGGCGGGGGTGGCGGCGCTCAACGGCGGTCTGCCGCGGCCGGCCCCGGGGTGTCCGCTGTTCCGGCTCGACCAGGCCCGTGACCTGCGGGTGCTGATCGGCCACGGCATCGCTAACACGCTGGTGCCGCACGCCTCCGCCGAGCGCGAAAGACAGATCTTCTACGCCGCGGGGTCCGACGTCCACCTGGAGACGTACCCGACCAACCATAAGCTGCACCCGGACATGCTCAAAGACCTCAACCGGTGGGTGATCGGCCACGTCAACGCGTTCCACGACCTGAACGTGCGGTAGTGTGGTCCGCTCGCTCCGCGAGCGGATTCTGAAGACCGCGAGCGGACCACCGGTCTCCCCCGGTCCCACGCCCGATCTCGGAACGTCAGCAGTCGGGACCCGAGTCCGGCGCCCATGACCCCGCCCGAAGGCGTGGCGGGGTCGCCACACGGCGGGGACCGCGGGCCGGGTCCGGGCGCCGCACCTGCCACGCTAGCCCACACACCTCCATTAGCCGGATCACCCACCAGGAGAAGTCCGGCTGCCACCACCGCAGGCCGTGCCGGGCGGACCACGGGAACGCGTGGTGGTTGTTGTGCCACCCCTCCCCGAACGCCAGGACCCCGGTCACCAGGTTGTTCCGGCTGTGGTCCGCCGTGGGGTACGGCCGGGTCCCCCACAGGTGATTCACGGAGTTCACGCAGAACGTCGCCTGGAGGGTGAGGAAGTGCCGCAACAGGCCGCCCCAGAGCAACCCGATCAGGGCGTCGTAGGCGGTCCCGCCGACCGCGTACCCGGCGGCGGCCGGGACTGCCAGCCCGGCCAGGTAGAGCGGAAGCCAGTGGCGGTCGATCCGAGCCAGGTCCGCCCGGCGGGCGAGGTCTCGGACGGCGCCCGCCGGGTAGCCGGACCCGCGGACCCGCAGCCAGCCGACGTGGGCGTGCCAGAACCCGCGCAGCAGGCCGAGCCGGCGGCCCCCGGCGGTGTACGGGGAGTGCGGGTCGCCGTCCGCGTCGCTGTACCGGTGGTGCAGGCGGTGGGTGGCGATCCAGAAGAACGGGGACGACTGGCCGGCCATGCACCCGAGGACCATGAGCACCCGCTGGACCGGGCGGGAGGTGGCGAACGACCGGTGGGCGAAGAGCCGGTGGTATCCGACGGTGACCCCGATCCCGGTCGCGTAGGCCATCACGAACATGACGACGACGGCATGGTCCGGTAGCCCGAACACGCACGCCACGACGACCGCGGCCGGGCCGCCGAGCGTCGGAGCTAACACGGTAGCCAGGCGATCCACCCGGGCGTAACTCGGGTACACGAGTGGACGGGCTTCGGCGTCGAGCGCGGCGGGGGATGTCATCGTTCGTCCCGGGAGGTGTCGCGCGGGGTTACGGGTCGCGGACCGGGGCGAGAAGGGGTCAGCCTACCGCTCGTTCCCCTCAGTGTCTTTCAAAAGTCCGGGCCGCCACGGAGGGCGGCCCCTACACCGGCCGGGATTCGTAGGGGCCGCCCTCCGTGGCGGCCCGCCAACCCGCGACCTTTGAAAGACCCTGTCGTTCCCACGCTCCGCGTGGGAACGAGCGGATTATAAGATGTACTTGCCGAAGTCGTCCTTGGACGTGATCGCCCCGATCTTCTCGCGGACCAGTTTGCCGTCGATCACCACCCGCTTCTGGGCCAGGTCCGGCCCCTCGAAGCTGACGTCCTCCACCACCCGCTCCAGGATCGTGTGCAGCCGCCGGGCGCCGATGTTCTGGGCCGTGCGGTTCAGCTCGAACCCCAGGTCGGCCAGCGCCTCCACCCCGTCCGGGGTGAACTCCAGGTCCACCCCCTCGGTCTTGAGCAACTCGGCGTACTGCTTGGTCAGAGCGTGCTTCGGCTCGGTCAGGATGCGCAGGAAGTCGTCCCGGGACAGGTCGGTCAGCTCCACCCGGATCGGGAACCGGCCCTGAAGTTCCGGCATCAGGTCGGCGGGCTTGGAGGCGTGGAACGCGCCGGCGGCGATGAATAGGACGTGGTCGGTCCGCACCGGCCCGTGCCGGGTGTTCACCGTCGTCCCCTCGACCACTGGCAGCAGGTCGCGTTGCACCCCCTGCCGCGACACGTCCGGCCCCTGGGTCGCCTGCGGGCCGCACACCTTGTCGATCTCGTCCAGGAAGATGATGCCGTGGTTCTCCACCAACTCGACCGCCTGCTCGGACACCGCCGCCCGGTCGATCAGCGCCTCGGACTCCTGCTCCAGCAGCACCTTCCGCGCCTCCTTGATCGGCAGCTGCCGCGGCTGCGCCGCCCGGGGCATGATCTTCTCGAACATGTTCTGCAGGTCCACGTCCATGTTCTCCATCCCCATGTTGGAGAAAATCTGCACGGGGGTGGTCTTCTGCTCGACCGATAGCTCGACGACGCGGTCGTCCAGTTCGCCGGCCGCCAGCCGGGCGCGGAACTTCTCCCGGGTGCGCTGCCGCTTCTCCTGGTCCTCCGACTCCTGCTCCGGCTCCCACGGCGCGGTCTTCGGCGGCGGCACCAGCAGATCGAGCAGCTTCTCGGCTACCTTCTCGGCGGCCTTCTCCCTCACCTCCTCCTTGAGCCGCTGCTTGACCATGCCGACGGCCGAGTCGGTCAGGTCGCGGACCATGCTCTCGACGTCCCGGCCGACGTAGCCGACCTCGGTGAACTTGGTCGCCTCGACCTTGACGAACGGCGCCCCGACCAGCTGCGCCAGCCGGCGGGCGATCTCGGTCTTGCCGACGCCGGTGGGGCCGATGAGGATGATGTTCTTCGGGGTGACGTCCTTGCGCAGGTCGGGCGCGAGCTGCTGGCGGCGCCAGCGGTTGCGGATGGCGACGGCGACCGCCTTCTTGGCGGCGTGCTGGCCGACGATGTAGCGGTCCAGCTCAGCGACGATCTGCCGGGGGGTCATGTCGGGCATCAGGGCGTCTCCGGCGGCTGCGTGGGCTGCTCGGACGAAATCTGTTGATGTGCCTCTCGCAACGCCGGCATCATGGCCGGGATGTGGATGGTCACGGTATCCCATACGATCGGCCAGGCGATCTGGTCGTACCGATGGATGAGCACGTTTCTCATGCCCTTCATTTCTCGCCACGGCAGTAGCGGAAACCGTTGTCTCGTCTCCTGGCTCACCCGTGCGCCGGCTTCGCCCAGCACACCCAACACGCGAAGGATCGCGTCGGATCGCATTCGATCGCTCGGGAGGGCGTCCAGGGTCGTGCCGGCGATGTACTCCATGGCACGCTCGGCCGCGTCGATCATGTCGGCGAGAGCCGTCAGCTCGTCCCGCGGCGTCATACGCGCACTTCCTCGCGCAAGATATA
>DASSAT010000778.1:0-4750 GCA_035699305.1 Fimbriiglobus sp.
CTTGACAACGACCTTGGCCGCTGACGGCCGAGCCGCGGAGGGGATCACGAGAGTCGGCAGTGACGGCAACAGGTCGGTCATGCCGGCCGGGTCCATCCGGGGTTGGGCGACGAAGGGGAGATGATAGCAGACCGACCGGTGCCGCTGTCAAACCCGATTTCCCGCGGCGTGGGCGGTGACCACCCGCGGTCCGGGTATTGCCCGCTGGCGTGCCCCGGCCCCGACTCCGATGACCCACCCGGCCGTGAGGCCCGCCGCCCCGACCAGCACGTCCGTGACGCTCGGGTACCGCGAGACGAGGAGTTGCGCCGCCTCTGTAGTCAGGCCGACCGCGCATCCGACCGCGACTGCCGCCGGGAACCCGGACCACCGGCGCCACACCCGGGCCGGGAGCCGGGCGAGTAGCAGCCCGGCGGGAAGGAAGAGCACGGCCTGCCCTAGCCACGTCAGGATGAGCTTGTCGCGTTCCGCCTCTGGGGCGGCCCACTCGGCGAACGGGGACAGGGTCACGTCCCCACGAAGGAACCTCCGGCGGGCCGCGTACGGGCTGGCCGACAGGTCAAGCGGCAGGAGTTGGGCCAGGGCGACCAGTCCGAGGTACGCCATCAGCAGCCGGCCCGCCGGCCCGCCGGCGCGGGGGTCGGCACACACCCGCCGGGCGGAATCGGTCAGTCGCTGACCGGCCAACACCCACGCGGCCATCCCGACCGCCGCGCCGACCCCCTGGGCAATGACATCCGTGGCCGAGCTGTACCGTCCCGGGATGTAGAGCTGCGCGAACTCGACAGCCGCCGCGAGTGCCACGCACCCCGGCCACAGGGCAAGTCCAGTCCGCACGGCCTGCCCGCGTCCCGGTCGGTCTACACGCCACGCCCCGAGCAGGCCGAACCCGAGCGGCACCCCGAGCAGGACGTTGGCCAGCAGGTCCGACCGCGACTCGATTCGCCACCGGGTCTGCATCACCCAGGCGAAGGTGTCCCACGCCTCGTCGAGGGGTCGATGTTGGAAGTGGAACGGGACGAAGCTGCCGTAGGCGATGAATGCGGCCGAGGACGCGGCGAGGACGGCGTACCACCGTGCGGCGGTCATCGAGGCGATCCCTCTTATCGCGTGAGCCGGTCCAGCGCCTCGCGGTACTTTGCCGCGGTCCGAGCCACCACGTCCGCCGGCAACTCCGGCGGTTGACTCTGCTTGTCCCAGCCGGTCGATTCCAGCCAGTCGCGGAGGTACTGCTTGTCGAACGATGGCGGCGACCCGCCGGGCCGGTACGAGTCCGCAGGCCAGAACCGCGAGCTGTCCGGGGTCAGCACCTCGTCGATCAGGATCACCTCGCCGGCCGGCAACACGCCCCACTCAAACTTGGTGTCCGCGATGATGACGCCACGGCCCGCCGCGTACTCCGCCGCCCGGCGGTAGACGTCCAGTGTTCGGTCCCGCAGGTCGGCCGCCAGTTCCGTCCCGACGGCCGCGGCCATCCGGTCGAAGCGGATGTTCTCGTCGTGCCCCTCGCCGGCCTTGGTCGCGGGGGTGAAGATCGGCTCGGGGAGTTTGTCCGCCTCGCGCAGCCCCGCCGGCAGCGGCACGCCGCAGACAGTACCGGTTTGACGGTATTCCTTCCACCCCGACCCGGCGAGGTAGCCGCGCGCGACGCACTCAATGGGGACCACCCGGGCCTTGCGGACCAGCATCGTCCGTCCCTCGAATACGTCGCGCTGCTTGCGGAACGGCTCCGGTAGGTCGTCCACCGCATCCGAGATCAGGTGGTTCGGCACCCCGAGCCAGTCGAACCAGAACCTGGTCATGGCGGTCAGGAGCCGGCCCTTGCCCGGGATGCCGGTCGGCATCACCCAGTCGAAGGCGCTGATGCGATCGGTGGCGACGACGGCGAGGGTGTCGCCCAGGTCATACACGTCACGGACCTTGCCGCGACGACACGGCACCCCGGGCACGTCGGTTCGCAGCACGACTTCGGACGACATAGCAACACCCCGGATGTGGCTGTGGATTGTGCTACGGAATCCGGTCCCCCTTGACTTCCCCAGCATGGTCCATGACCATATCCCGGCCCCTGAGTCGAGGCACGGATGCTCCACGAATCCCCGCACGTTCGGGTCGAGGCGGCCGACGGCGTTGCGACCCTGTGGCTGGAGTTCCCCGGCTCGCCGGTCAACGCCCTCACCCCGGCCCGGCTCGCCGACATCACCCGCGGCCTGTCTGCCGCGATGGCGAGTCCGCACATCGAGGTCCTCGTAATCCGCTCCGGCCGGCCGGCCGGGTTCTGCGGCGGGCACGACCCCAACCTGACCGACGAGCCTGATCCGACTGCATTCGCCGTGGCCGGGCAGCGTGCCCTGGGTCGGCTCGCGGCGGCGGACGTGGTGACGGTGGCGTTCGTTGAGGGACCGTGCCTGGGGCCAGGGCTGGAGCTGGCGCTGGCGTGCGACTACCGGCTGGCGGTCGCCGGGCCGGACTCGTGGGTCGGCTTCCCCGACGCCGCCCGCGGAATGCCGCCGTGCTGGGGCGGCGCGACGTGGCTGAGACGGTTGCTCGGCCGTCGGGCGTACGCGATCCTGACTGGGCGTGTACTCACCGCCCGGGAAGCGCGAGGAGTCGGGCTGTTCGACGACGCCTTCTGTGCCCGCCGGGCGAAGGTTGAACTGCGGACGTTCCTCGACCGACTCCAGCACCAGCCCCGTAAGCGCCGAGAAAGCTGGCTGCGTTGGCTCCGGCCGACGGTGGCGGAGGGATTGGCCGCCGAGCGGGCCGCGTTCCGCGAGGCGCTGCGCTCTCCGCCTGCCCCGAAGCCGGTCGGGGCCGACGATCCGATCGCACGGGCCGTGGAGGTAGCCCTGCGGGGTACGGCGGTGATGGTCGCTGCCGGGAGTGACAACGCGGTGTCACGGGCGCTGGCCGAGGCGGTCCGCCGCGGCCGAGTGACGCCGCTGGAGGCCGAGCAGGCCCGTGGGCGGATTCGCGTCGTGGTCGAATCCGACCGGACAGCGCCGCGTACCGCACGGATCGCCGCGTGAGTTCAAAACCATGACGCGCCTGCCGCGACTACGGGACCGCATTCCCCTCCTGCTCGACGCGCTCGCCCGGCTGTACCCGCAGACCGGGACCGCCCTCGACCACGCCGACCCGCTGCAACTGATCGTCGCCACCGTGCTGTCGGCGCAGTGCACCGACAAGCGTGTCAACCTGGTGACGCCGGCCCTGTTCGCCCGGTTCGAGACCGCCGAGGACTTCGCAACCGCCGACCTGCGCGAACTCCAGCGCTACGTCAAGAGCACCGGCTTCTACCGCACCAAGGCGAAGAACATCCGCGCCCTCTGCCGGCTCCTGGTCGAGCGCCACGGCGGCGCGGTGCCGGGCACACTCGACGAACTGGTGAAACTCCCCGGCGTCGGCCGCAAGACCGCCAACGTCGTCCTCGGCGACGCCTTCGGCGTCCCCGGCATCACGGTCGATACCCACGTCGGCCGGTTAAGCCGCCGGCTTGGGCTGACCCTGCACACCGACCCGGTGAAGGTCGAGCGCGACCTGATGCGGCTCGTCCCGCAGGCCGAGTGGACGCGGTTCAGCCACCGGCTGATCTTCCACGGCCGGCAGGTCTGCCACGCCCGCAAGCCGCTTTGCGAATCCTGTCAGTTGGCCGACCTGTGCCCTCGTCGCGGAGTCTCAAGTCTGCAAGTCCCAAGTCGCAAGTCAAAGTCTGCCAGCCCTCCTACAACGTGAGGAGCGGGTCCGGGACTTGAGACTTGGGACTTGCGGACTTGAGACTATGGACACACTCCTCGACCGCTTCCTGCGCTACGTCAAGGTGGACACCCAGGCCGACGAGCGGTCCTCGACGTACCCGAGCACACCGGGTCAGTTCGAACTCGGGCGGATGCTGCGCGACGAGCTGCTGGCGATGGGCTACACCGACGCCCGGCAGACCGAGTTCGGCATCGTCCACGCCACCATCCCCGGTACCGTCCCCGGGGCGCCGGTCGTGGCGCTCAACTCGCACGTCGATACGTCGCCGGAGTTCTCGGGGAAGAACGTCAACCCGCAGGTGATCCGCAACTACCGCGGCGGCGACATCGTTTTGCCGAAAGACCCGAGCCGCGTCATCCGGGTGAGCGAGAACCCGGAGCTGAATGAACTCGTGGGCAAGACGATCGTCACCACCGACGGCACCACGCTGCTCGGCGGCGACGACAAGGCCGGGGTGGCGGTCATCATGGAGGTGGCCCGCATCCTCTCGCAAACGAAGGACGTGCCGCACGGGCCGGTGAAGGTGGTGTTCACCTGCGACGAGGAGATCGGCAAGGGGGTGACGCACCTGGACCCGAAGGCACTCGGCGCGGTCGTGGCCTACACCCTGGACGGCGCCGGCACCGGCGAGGTCGAGGCGGAGACGTTCTCCGCAGACAAGGCGACCGTGACGATCACCGGTGTGAACATCCACCCGGCGCTGGCCAAGGGGCGGATGGTCAACGCGATCCGATTGGCCGGGATGTTCCTGGAGCGGCTGCCGCGGCGGCGCCTGACCCCGGAGACGACCGACGACCGGCTCGGGTTCATTCACCCCTACGTCATCGACGGCGGGGTGCCGAAGACGACGATCCACTGCCTGCTCCGCGACTTCGACACGCCGAAGTTGGCCGAGTACGCCGGGCTACTGCGCGACATCGGCCGGCAGCTGGAGCGTGAGTACCCGGAGGCAAAAGTCGAGATCGCGATCGCGGAGCAGTACCGGAACATG
>DASSAT010000779.1:0-5214 GCA_035699305.1 Fimbriiglobus sp.
GGCCCGCGGGACGCACCCCGCGGGCCGTGGCGCGCGGTCGGTCGGACCTTACACCGCCGCCCCCGACCGGAACCCGCGGCAGACGTACACCCCCGCCGGCGGGAAGTTCAGCGGCACCAGCTTGAACCGCACATCCTCGAAGTACCCGCGGTACAGCTTGCGGTACACCCACGGCATGACCGACAGCTGGCGGAAACTACCCGTCGGCGCCAGACACCGGGCAGCACTGGCCAGCACGCCGTCTCGCAGATTCGCCGGGAACGACGGCAGCGGCAGGCCGGAGACGACGTGGTCCACCTGCCGGATACCACGGTCGGCCAGCAGCCGGTCGAGCTGGCAGGCGTCCCCCTCGACGATGTCCACCCCCGGGAACTTGGCCCGCAGCCGCTTGCAGAAGTCCGGGTCGAGTTCGACCACCACCAGCCGGGTGCTCGCCCGGGCGCGGGCGACGAGCTCCTTGGTGATCGGCCCGGTCCCGGCCCCGAGTTCGACGATGCACCGCGCCCGGTCGAAGTCGATGCCCTTGCAGCTGGTGCGGGCGAGGAACCGGGAGCTGGGGACGAACGAAGCGATCGAAGTGCCATGCTTGGCGAACTTGCGGAGCATCAGCCACCAGTCGGGGGAGGCGGGGTCCTGGGGCCGGTGCTTCGGGGGGATGAGGCTCATGTCGGGGTTCTCGGGGCTGTCGGTTAGCGTCCGGGTTTGAGCAGTTGCGTCCACCGCGGGTGTGCGGACGGCCGCGTGGACTTGAGGAAGTGGGCCACCACGCGGTTGATCAGCCAGTGCCGCTCGATCTGCGGGGCGTGTCCGCAGTTGGGGATCGCCAGAAAGTGCCCGTGGGGTAACTCTCGGGCGGCCTCCGCCGCCGTCGTCGGGTCGCAGATCCGGTCCCGCTCGCCGGTGATCAGAAGCGTCGGGGCCTTCAGCTCCCGCATCCGCGGCCGGACGGTGAACTCCAGAGTGCCGCGGACCGTCCGCAGCAGCCCGGTCTTCCACTTCCGGCTGTTCAGCGCTAGCTTGTAGTACTTCACCAGGTCCCGGTCAACGAACCGGGTCTTGTGGAAGACGCTGCGGACGACCGAGTACATGTCGTTCCGCATCACCCCTTCCATGATCGGCAGCTGCTCCTGGTCGCCCATCCCCGACGGGCAGATGAGGACCACGCGGTTAACCAGTTCGGGGTGGCGGACGGCGAACTCGACGGCGACCTTGCCGCCGAGGCTGCTGGAGACCAGGTGGTACGGCGGGTTCTGCACGAACCGGTCGAGGAACGTAAACAGCTCGCCGACCAGGTACTCGACCGTGATCGGCTGTCTGGCCTCGACCATCCGCTGGAGAGCCAGGCCGTCGTAGACGAGGATGTTCGGGGCGTACAGGTCGAAGTGCCGGCCCCAGAACCGCTTGTTGCGGAACCAGGACTCGTGCTGCTCGGCCAGGCCATTGATGAGGACCAGGGGCGGGCGGCGGCCGTACGCTTTGGGTCGCAGCCGCTCGATTAACCCGTTCCAGGGGGCCATGGACGTTCGCTCCGCGGGGGCGGCGGCGAGGGTGGGGGGTCGGCAGGCGTCCGGAAGTAGGTAACTTAGTGGCGTCCCGTCCCGGCGGGAGGCAAAAACGGTCGCCGCCGGGAGGAATTCGCGCGGCCGGCCGTCCGCGCGGACTTAACTTATCTGTCTTCACGCGGTCGGCAAGCGACCGGCACCGGCCGCGGACTTCTCGCCCCGGGGTCCGGCTGGACGGCGGGCCGGGCGTAACGGGGCGGCTGGCCGGCGGAAATTGGCTTTGCCAGGCGCCAACGGCGCCCGGTAAGATCAACGTTTAGTCGTCCGGGGCCGTTCCGTCCCGTCATCTGAATCCGATCCGATCCGGGCCGTCCCGACCGGCGGGGAGAGCCGCATGGCCAGTACCAGTTTCCAGGTTGCCTGCCCGAGCTGCGAAGCCAACGTGCCGATCCGCGGCACCGCCTCGGTCGGCAAGAAGATCGAATGCCCCAAGTGCAAGTACCGGTTCGTCGTCCCGGAGCCGGCCGAGGACGGCGCCGACGCCGGCAAGAAGAAGGGCAAGGAGACCGCCAAGAAGGCGAAGAAGGCCAAGGCCGGCGGGTCCAAGAAACTGATCGGGATCGCCCTCGGGGTGCTCGCGGTCGGCGTGCTGGTCGTTGGCGGCATCTTTCTACTCGGCGGTGGCGACGACTCCGGCAAGTCGAGCACCGCCAACAACAACCGGTCCACCGCCTCGACCGACGGGGCCGCCGTGACCCCACCGACGCCACCCGGCGGCGGGGTAGACGGGACCGGCACCGAGGCCGGGCCGACGGGCACGGAGGACGGAACGGGAACGGGCACCCCGCCCGCGAACGGCGCTGCGAAGGCCGCCAACCCGCCCCCGGTCCCCGGCGGCGGCAAGGACCCGACCAACCTCTTGCCCGGCGCCACCCGGGCCGTGTACCGGGTGAACATGGACCAGCTGGCCAAGGCGGCCGCGCCGATCCACACCGCCCTGTTCGACCAGAACATCCGCGACCTGTTCGAGAAGTCGTTCACCTTCAAGCCCGGCGACGTCGCCGTCTACCTCCACTGCGTCGTCGGCCCGGAGCGCGAACCGTTCGCGGTGCTCCGCACCAAGACGCCCTTCGACGAGCAGTCGGTCCTCCGCCTCAACTTGGAGCGGCCGCAGAACCCGGGCAGCCAGGTGAAGAAGCCGTACTTCCTCATCAAGTCGAACGCGCTGGTGGACGCGGCATCGAAGGCGTTCAACGCGCGGTCGCTGGCGAGCCTGGTCGGCCTGCCGCTACCGCCCGAGCCGACCCGCGCCCCCCCGGCCGAGGCCGACAAGAAGCGGTTCGCCCTGTGCGTCTACGACAGCCAGACGCTGCTCATCAGCACCGAGCCAGTGATGGAGCGGTTCCTGACCGACCTCCGGGACAACGGCTACCCGCCGTTCCAGACGGAGCTGACCAGGGACGAGCCGCCGCCGCCCCCGCCGATGGCCCCGGGCGAAGGCGGACCCGGCGGGGCGCTCCCCGAAGGGGGGCCGGGACCGGCGGGCGGCGCCCCCGGCTCGAACATGTCCGCGCCGGTCGGGAACATACTCGCCCCAGCAGGGAAGCCGTATCAGCAGGGCGCACCCGGCCCGGCTGGGGGGGAAGCCGCTGCCCGGGGAGGCCGGGGTCAGCGTCGTCCCGGCGCGCCCAGTATCCCGGTCGATGCCGGCGGCCCCGGTGCCCCCGGCGCCCCCGGCCAGGGCGGGCAGGCCCAGCCGCGACGGCTGTTCACGGCGATCCCCACCTACCGGACGATCGACCCACAGCTCAAGCGGATGCTCAACGAACTGGAGCGCGACGAGCGTAACCCGCCGGCTATCGTCTACGCCGAACTCCTCGACCAGCGGCTCATCAACAGCGCCCGCGTCCTCTCGGCCGTGGCCAAGGCGACCGGGGACAGCCTGCTGAGCCTGGTGTCGCAAATCCGTCAGGTGGGGCTGGCGGTCAACCAGTTCAACCGGGAGAAGGCCGACGCCGTCCTGGCCCTCGAATACGTCAGTGACGACGACGCCCGCAAGTCGATCACCGAGCAGATCGTCCCGCTGCTGGAAAAGGCACGGCCGGCCGCCGACAAGCTGCTGGGCACGCGGACGACCATCAACAACAACGGCGGCCAGGGAGGAAACCCCGGCGGCTTCCCGGGCGGCTTCCCCGGCGAGTTGGCCCCGCCGGGCGCGGAGGCGGGCGGCCCCGGCTTCGGCGGTGAGGGCGGCGATCCGCGCGGAAGCCCCCGCGGACGCGGCGGCCGCGCCCCGCCCGGAGGCATGGCGCCGGGCTTGCCCGGCGCGGAGGGTGGCCCCGCGTTCCCGGGTGGCTTCCCGGGCGGGTTCCCCGGCGGCTTCCCCGGCACCGGCCAGCCGCGGCCCGGCGGCGGTCAGTCGAGCATCGAGATCGAGCTGATCGACCGGATCGTCCGCCTCAAGGCCAACGTCGATTGGAACGAGGACAAGTACGCCTCAGTCGTTCAGCCCAGCATCTCCCACTTCGCCGGGCAGTTGAAGGGGCGGATGACGGTGCTGACCGGCGAGATCGACCAGCACGCCCTGGCGGCGGCCATCGCCGGGCTTAGCCGGGCGCGGAAGCCGTTCCCCAACGGCACCCTGCCGCGCGAGGTCAGCGACGAGCGCTACCGGCTGGCGCCGCCGCCGGGCGAGCGGGTCAGCTTCTTCGCGGAGCTGTTGCCGTTCCTCGGCAAGGCCGGGCTGCGGACGCAGATCGACGACCGCAAGCACGCCTGGTTCGACAAGGAGAACCTGCCGGCCGCGGAGGCGTGGGTGCCCGAGTT
Source organism: Fimbriiglobus sp. (assembly GCA_035699305.1). Lineage (GTDB taxonomy): Bacteria > Planctomycetota > Planctomycetia > Gemmatales > Gemmataceae > DASSAT01. The sequence continues at coordinate 4,329 of DASSAT010000779.1, forward strand.
CCTGGTGCCGTACTACCCGCAGGACACCTGGCGGGCGACGCACCCGCGGGCCGAGGGCAAGTCGCTGGGCGGGACCAACTACGTCGGGCTGGCCGGGCTGGGGCTGGACGCCGCCCGGTATGACCCGAACGATCCGGAGCTGGCCAAGCGGGTCGGCATGACCGGGTACGACTGGGGGTCGAAGCCCGCGGACGTCAAGGACGGGCTTTCGAACACCATCTACCTGATCCAGATCGCTCCGTCGCAGCGGCCGTGGATCGCCGGCGGCGGGTCCACCCTGGTCGGAGTGCCCGACGGCGACAACCCGATGGGGCCGTTCCTGCACCGCCGCCCCGACGGCAAACGCGGCACCTACGCGCTGATGGGCGACGGGTCGGTCCGGTGGGTCCCCGAGGGGACGGACCCGGCGGTGTTCAAGGGGATGGTGACGCGGGCCGGGTCGGAGACCTTGGCCGACCTGGACAAGGTGGCGCCGGTGGTGCCGCCACCGCAACGGCGGAACGCCGAACTCCGCGGCGGGGCCGGCCCCAAGGGCAAGGAACCGGCCGAGGAGAAGCCGGTCATCGACGTCGCGGAGCTGAAGAAGTTCCAGGGACGGTGGAAGACCACCTTCATCAAGAGCAAGGCGCTCGCCAAGCTGATTCCCCCGGAAGCCCTCGCCAAGATCGAGACTGAGGACGTCATCAAGGGGACGCAGATCATCGGCAAGCTGAAGGGGCCGAAGGGCGAGATCACGGTCATCCAGGAGATCGTCCGCCTCGACCCGACGACCACCCCGAAGACCATCGACACGAAGCACATCGAGATCCGGGCGCCGGGAGGGGCAGTTATTCCCATCCCCGGAGGCAGTGCGGTGGGCCAGGGCGTCTATGAGTTCGTTGGCGAG
>DASSAT010000780.1:0-9120 GCA_035699305.1 Fimbriiglobus sp.
GGTGTCCACGTCGGTGATGCGGGCGACGACCGCCCCGGTGGCCGTGTCGTAGGCGGTGTAGTGCAGGAACCCGGCCCCGTCCTGGACCCACACCGGCCGGCCGAGGGCGTCGTACACCGTCACCGCCTGGTCCGGGGCGCCGGAGCCGTTCTCGGCGGCGGAGACGGCCGGAGCTTGGACGGTGACCGACTGGTACTGGGCGGCCGCGGGGCCGTCGAACCACTCGTAGGTGTAGACCGTGGTCGGACCGGCGGGTGTCCCGATGTCCGGCACGGACACGTCGTCGAACGAGGCGGTCGAGCTGCCGGCGCCCGCGCTCCCGCCGACCAGGGCGGGTGAGCCCCCGGCGTAGGTCGTCCACCCGTCCTGCCGGAACATCCACCCGACCGGCTCGGCCTCGTCGGCCCGCCACACCTTGCCCAACAGGGCCGCGCCTTCGGCCCGCAACCGGAACCGGTACCACACCCCCACCTGCCAGGCGTACGTGTAGGCGTTCCCCCAGGCGATGGCGTCGCTGAGGAACCGGACCTGGTTGGCAGCGCTGAACACCAGGTCGTAACCGCGGCCGTAGACCGGGTCGGTGCGGACCCCGACCCCGGCGCGGGACGACCCGCTCCCGCCCCAGGCGTCCACCCGGACCGACGCCACCACCTCCTGGTCCGCCGGCCAGGCCGGGCCGCCCAGGATCGCCTTGTTTGGGTCGCCGGACGGCGTGCCGGTCTGGGCGAACACCCCGCCCACCTGTTGCCACACCCCGCCGCCGAAGACCCACCCCGGACCGGTGAACCCGTCGGCGACCGGCGGCGCGGGCGGGTTGGCCCCCAGCGACGACGCGGTCACGTCGTCGAACGAGGCGGTCGAGCTGCCGCCTCCCCCACTCCCGCCGGTCAGGGCCGGGACGCCGCCGCTCCGGCTGACCCACCCGGTCTGCTGGAACATCCACCCGGCCGGCTCGGTCTCGTCGGCCCGCCACACCTTGCCGGACAGAGTGGTCCCTTCGACCCGCAGCCGGAACCGGTACCACACCCCCACCTGCCAGGCGTACGTGTACGCGGCGCTCCAGGAGATGTCGTCGCTGAGGAACCGGACTTCGTTGGCGGCGCTGAACACCAGGTTGTAGCCCCGCCCGGTGGCCGGGTCGGTGCGGACCCCGACGCCGGCCCGGGCCCAGCCGCTCCCGCCCCAGGTGTCTACCCGGACCGACGCCACCACCTCCTGGTCCGCGGCCCAGGTCCCGTTCGGCAGGATCAGCTTGTTCGAACCGGCGACGGCGCTGACCTGTCTCACCACCCCGCCCGCGAGCGTCCAGCCGCCGCCCACCGCCTGCCAGCCGCCGCCCGCCGGCGGCGCCTGGAACCCGTCCTCGGCCAGCGGCGGGGTGGCGGGGGCGACCGGGTACGTCGTCTCGCCGGCCAGCGGGAAGGTGGTCGTCCCGTTGGCCGCGTGGGCGTAGTACCGGTAGCTGACCGTCGGCTCGGGGTGCGGATCGCCCTCCCCGTGCCACCGGTAACCGGCCCGCAAGTATCCCGCCGCGTCCCCGGGCTGGGACTCGGTGGCGGTGGTCATTGTCCCGTACCGGAACTCGGTGATCAGCCCGGCGGTGTCGCTGAGGAACTCGTAGTTGCCGTTCACCTGATGCAGCAGGTCGTCGTACTGCTCGGAGTACCCGGTCACGGCCGCGACGTCGGCCACCCACAGCACCCGGCCGGCGTCGTCGAACCGCGTGAACGTCTGCCACTCCCGCCCGGTCGCCGCCTCCCGGAACACCTTGAGCATGGTCTGCCCGCGGAAGTTGGAGTAGACCACGTTCTGGTTGCCGTCCGGCAGCGTCTCCGTGGTCCGCACCTCCCAGGCGTTGGCCTTCCAGCCCCCCCAGTCCCCGTCTGGGTCCGGGCTTGGGTACCGGGGGTTGCGGGCGTACTCGTAGCGGTAGGTCCCCTGGCCCGGGGCGGCCCCGCAGACCGAACACCCGGCCCCCTGGATGACGGCGGTCGTGGCCCGCCGTAGCGCGTCGTACCGGAAGTACTTCTCGGCGTAGACCGCCACTTGGGCGTCGGACAGGCCACCCGCGGTCTCGATCGCCACCCCGTAGGCCGCGGCCAGCCGGTCGAACGCCTCGCCGGTGACGACGTACTTCAGACCCCCCTTGTACCCATACGCCTCGCCCCCGGTGTAGTACCGGTAGTAGCTGTGCCGCAGGGCCGGCGCGGTGAGGTCCCCGTCGTGGACGGTCACCGACTTCAGGTCCAGCGCGTTGCCCCCCGCCTCGCCGAAGTCGTAATACCGGTACTCGACCGACCGGACCGGCTGCCACGTCGTCCCCCCGTCGGCGGACCGGTATAGCGCCGCCGACTGGACCGCGTCGGCGGTCAGGAGCGTGGACCCGTACGTGTACCGCCACGACTCGACGAAGTTCCCCTGGCGACGCTGGACTTCGGCGGTGTGCCCCGCGGGAGTGCGGGCGGTCACCTCCGTCACCTCCCCGGTGTGGAGCTCGTACCGGACGAGTTGGCCCCGCTGCTGCGGGGTGTGGAGGGTGGTCACCCCGACCGCGGCGTCGGCCGGGACGCTGGCGGCCAACCCCAGGATGTAGCCGTCGGCTCCGTAGACCCCCCGCCACGTCCCCTGAGTGACCGCATCCTCCCCGGCGAAGATCCCGGCCCCCGAGACGGGATCGAGGAACACCCCACTGAGCACGACGTTCGAGGCCGCCGTACGGGTGACCTTGATCCGGACGTGCCCGGACAGATTCCACGACAGGTACTTCCCGCCGGTGAAGCCGGAGACGGTGCGGGTGTCCAGGATCGCCTCGGTGGCGGCGTCCACCACGTCCACCCGCTGCGACCGGCCGCCGTTGGTCCAATCGAGTAAGTACAGGCTGACCCGGCGCGCGGGCCCCCCAGTCAGGTCGACGTCGACGGCCAGCCCGGACGGACTGGACCAGACGTAGGCCACCCGATCGGTCGCCAGGGCCTGCTCCTGGACCCCCCGGACGTCGGTCGTGGACGCGGCCCAGACCGCCTCCTGCGCCCCGGTCATCGCGACCTGGCCGTACGCCGGCGGGCTGCTGGCCCCGACCCCGATCAGGGTGTGGCCGTCGGCCCCGTGGGCGCCGTGCCACGTCCCCTGGCTGACCGCGTCTTCCCCGGCGAACAGATCCGGGCCGGAGGCCGGGTCGAAGAACACGCCGCTCAAGACGGCGTTTGGCCCGGCCAGGTTCGTGACGCGGAACCGGACGGAGGCGGTCAGGTTCCAGGACAGGTACTTGCCGTCGCCGAAGCTCGAGACGTCGCGGGTGTCCAGGACCGCCCCGGTGGCCGCGTCCAGCACCTCCACCCGCTGCGACCGGCCGAGCCGGTCCCAGTCGAGGAAGTACAGGCTAACCCGGCGTGCCGTCCCCCCCGACAGGGTGACGTCGGCGGTGAAGGCCGTCGAGCTGTACCAGCAGGCCGCCGCCCGGTCGGTGGCCAAGACCGCCTTCTGGGTAGCCCGCACGTCGGTCGTGTAGTTCCAGACGCCCCCCGTGACCGGGTTGGCGTCGTTGAAGACGAACCGGTTCCCCTGCTCGTCGGTCAGGGTGTACTCGCCCGGGTTCGGGGTGGTCAGGGTGTGGGTGGCGGCCAGGGTGGGGACCCAGGTGTCCTCGGTGTACGCCACCTTGCGGAAGGTGGTGGCCTGAGTCCCGGTGCCGGTGACGTAGACCTGGTTGTGGTCCGGGAAGTTCCGCAGCACGGGGAGGGTGGGGTTGACCCACCCGTTCCCGTTGAGCTGGCCGTAGTCGTACCCCTTGCCCAGCGACGACCAACTCCGCGACTGGCCCCAGGGGGAGGCGAAGCCGTCCGAGGCCAGGTCGGTCTCGGTGTGGCTCACCGCCCCGTCGCGGCTGCGGACCCCACTCTCGCTGGTCGTCTGGTCGGGTGGCTGGAAGTTGTCGTTGCCGTCGGCCGGCAGGGGGACGGCCGCGGGGACCTGGGTCGGGCAGGTCGGCGCGGTGACGTCCGGCCGGACCCGCTCGGTGCCGGCGTCGGCGTTGTACACGACCCCGTCGGCGTTGAGGACCGGGCTGTATACGTGGGTCAGCACCCACCCGTTCAGGACGCGGACCTCGGCCGCCCAGTAGCCCTGGAGGAGCCCGCCGTCCGGTTCCGGGGGGTTGGCGAAGTGGGCGTAGGTGTACCCGAAGCCGTCCACGCGGTCGGTCTTCGCGGTCGCGATCCCGTGCGAGCTGCTGATGGTGACGGACGACCCGACAGGCTCGCCGCGGCCGACCCGGTAGTCGAACGCGGGGGCGGGCACGACCCGCGCCTCGAGCGCCTCCACCCCCAGCCGGGGTGGCCGGCGTGGGCTACGGGACGGGAAGGCGAGCCGGCCGGCGGTCCCCGGCACGATCGCCCTGCGGAAGAGCCAGCGGGACATCCGATTCATGAACGACGCTGCGGCCGTGGGTGCGTGGCAGGTCGGATGGTCTGTTGACCGGTTCGCCGGGTGAGACGCCCGGGTGTCGGTACAGAAGTCCCACAGTAAACCCGACCGCAAATGCGGTGTCAATCAAAAAAACGCGAGGAAGCGCGTCCGGCGCGTCCGGCGCGGCGGGGGCGCGACTCACCCGGCGACCGGCACCGCGGGGACCGGCACATGGCCGACATGACCTGGCCCCGGAACGCAGAAATGATGGGTCGTCGTGGCACGCCCGCAAGTTTACATCCGGTCCGCCAGCCCCGCCGGTCCGCCGACGATGAGCTTGTGCGGTCCGCCCGAGGGTAACGAGGGCGGCCCGGCGGTCGGGTCGTAGACGACCTCCACGGCCGCCCCGCCCCACAGCTCGCGCCGGCTGGTCGGCGCGCCCGGCGGCCCCTCGACCAGGAACACCGTCGGTGGGCCGCACCCCGGTCGACCTTGTCCCAGTTGCTTCTCGATGCGTCCCAGCTTACCGCTGAGTCTCATCCAGCACCTCCCCCTGGGTCGGCGTCGCCGACAAGGATCTTCGCCCCGGAGCAATCTGCCGGTCTTCGCTCACACGGTCGGAGACGGATCGGGTCGGGGCGAGCCACGGCGGGCGCGCTCGATGACCTCGATCTCGCGGATGTGCCCGTCGTAGTCGGGGTCCAGGAAGGCCAGTTGGCGGCCCTCCCAGGCGGGCCCGTCCCACCCCAGCCGCAGCAGGCAGCCGTGGCAGTAGTACTCCAGGTACGACCACGGGTCGGTCCGCAGGTACACGCTGACGTACTCCTCCAGCAGGCCGATACTGGAGCGGACGCGTTCGACCGCGGCCTGGCCCTGGGGTGTTCGCTCGCCCTGCTCCAGGACCGGAAGGACCGCCCGGAGCAGGTCCAGCCAGCGGACCGACGCCGGCTCCTCGCACCCCCGCGACCGCGCCGCGGCGTCCAGCCCGGCCTCGACAGCCCGGACCCGCCTGCCCAACCCGGCCGCCACGCTCGCACTCCTTCCACCCCCAGCCGCCTCAATCGGCGTTGCTCCGGGCCAGTTGCTCCTCGAGGGCGGCGAGCCGGGCCTCCAGGTCAACCACCTCGCGGAGCTTCATGCCGATCTCCAGCACCGCCCGGGCCGCCCCCAGCCGGACGGGGGCCGCCACGCCCGGCTTCTGCAACTCCAGCAGGGTGCGGACCGACTCCATCCCGGCGGCCGAGAGCATCCCGGCGGCGCGTTGGACCATGTCGGCCCGCACCCCCGCCAGACGCTTCCGGAACCCGTCGTCGCCGAGCCGGCGGTAGACGGTCCGCTCGCTCAGGCGGCACTGGCGGGCGGCCGCCTCGACGGTGGCGCCGCAGGCCAACGCCACCGGGAGCGCGTCCTCGTTCTTCTTCCGCTGCCCGGCCACCCGCGCCTCCCCGTCACATCCCGGTGGACCCTGACGATCCGCGGACAACCCCTGCCTGGTCGCCGGTCTCCGCCCGCTCGGCCTTCCGGCAGGTGAACTCTTCCCACCGCCGGACGACCACGTCGCAGTAACGCGGGTCGAGCTCGACCAAGTGGGCCGTGCGGCCGGTCTGCTCGGCGGCGAACAAGGTGGTACCGCTCCCGGCGAACGGGTCGAGCACCACCCCGCCCGGCGGGCACGAGTTGCCCACGAGATAAGCAAACAGCTCGACCGGCTTGGTGGTCGGGTGGTCGGCGTTGCGGGCCGGCTTGTCGAACTCGAGCACGGTGGTCTGGGAACGATCCCCCAGCCAGGTGTGGGCGGCGCCGGCGGCCCAGCCGTACAGGCACGGCTCGTGCCGCCACTGGTAGTCCTGGCGGCCGAGGGTGAACGCCGACTTGACCCAGACCAGGCACTGGCGGACGGCCAGCCCGACGTCGGCACAGGCAGCCCGGACGGTGAAGCCGTGCGAATCCGCGTGCCAGAGGTAGAACGCCCCGCCCGGCCGCAGGTGCGCCTTCGCACGGGTCAGGGCGGCAGCGAGGAAGCGGCGGTAGGCGTCCTCGTCCATCGCGTCGTTGGCGATGGTGAGCGCGTCGGCGGTGCCGCCGGTGTAGCCGACGTTGTTGCCGGTGCCAAACCAGACGACGTGCAGGGGGCCGTTGAATACCTTGTTGGCGCCGAGCAGCCGGTCCTTCCACCAGTCGGAGGTTAGCGCCCCGTCGAGCACGTCGTTGCCGACCGCCCCGGCCAGGTTGTCGAGCAGGACCAGCCGCTCCCCCTCGGCGGCCAGGGCCGTGATCCGCTTACGCAACTCCTCCCGGTCGGCGGTGTAGCTCATGACCGGGAAGCGGTGGCCCAGGACGATGAGACTCACGACGTCGGCCAGCAGCCCCTTGCCCGACCCGCGGGTGTTGGCGTCGATCAGGGTGAGCGGGGCCGGCCCCTCGAACGCGAACCACGCCAGGGGGGTCAACAACCCGGCCACGCAGGCGGCTTGGTGGGCCGGCGTCTCGAACGGGAAGTCGGTCACGACGTCGAGGATGAGGGCCAGCGCCACCCGCACGTCGTCGTCCGTCGGCCGGTCCGGCACCATCAATTCCAGCCCCTTCGGCGTCCACAACAACAGCCCGAACTTGCGGTGGTAGCCGGGCGTAGCCAGTAACTGCCCGTCGGGGAGGAGGACCGGGTGAGTGACGACCGCCTCCAGGTGCGGAATCCCCTTCCACGCGCTGCGGGCGTGGATCGCCTGGACGGCGTGGGCCGGCGGGGCCGCCGGCCGCTCCTCGGACCCGTCCGCCCCTTCCACGAGCCGGACGAACACGGCCTGGCGGCTGAGCGCCTCGCGGATCAGCGGCTGGGTCAGGTCCCGGATCGCCGGGGCGCCGACCGGCCGGCGGACGACCGCCTCGTCGTCCTCCCGCTCCTGGGCGGCGACGTAGGCGAGCCGGCCGCCGTGCGCGTAGACCCCCGGGGCGCCCGCCAGCGCCGCCTCGGCCTCGGCGTTGACCCGGAACTCGTCGGTGCCGAGCATGATCGTGGGCACGCCAGCGGGCCGCCCGTCGGACGGCTTCGGAAGGCCACACTCTCGGACGTCCGAGCCGGGTAGGCTCCCCATACCGCCCGCGGCCTCCGGCGGCCGCCCGCCGGCGGTGGCGAACGTCACCTCGGGGCCGCGCCGCCGCTGGCGGCTCGGGTCGTAGAACTCGGTTCGCCCCGCCAGCGCCTTCCCGATCGTCCGCGCCCGATAGTCCTCCCGCTCCCACTTGGGGCGCATGAGCGCGGACTGTCGGAACGCCCGGTCGATCCCCTCGGAGGTGACGAAGTCGAAGCCGAGGTGCGTGCAGAGCGCCAGGTCCGCCTCACTCCGCGACGAGTACGCCGCGGTGTCGCCGAAGAACAGGGCCTTGATCTTCGCCCCGTTCCGCGCCACGAACGCGACAGCCAGCAGTTCCACGTCGGCCCGGTCGGGCGGCTGGGGTGGTGTCACGCCGCCGAGCGTTACCGCGTCGGGCGGGAAGGTCTCGTGGTAGAACGCGGTCAGCTCGTCCTGCCGACGTTCCACGGCGATGGGGAAGCCGTCGAACCAGGCTCCGGTCACGGTCAGCATCCGCTTGCGGTCGTAGATTTCGACCCGGCCGGCTTTGCATCGGGGCCCGGGCTTGGCCGCGAACAGGAACACCTTGACCCCGGTCCCGGTGGGTGACGCCTCGGTGTAGCTGTCGAGCCGGCGGGCGATCGCCAGCGCCCACGGCTCGACCGCGCCGGTCTCCGGGTCCCGGCAATCGTCCAGATCGACCACAGTGACGGGCTGTTCGGCGGCCTCGGGTGCATCCAGCGACCCCAGCACGCCGGCGGTGCGCTTCCGGGCCAGCCGCACGCGGAAGAGTTCGGCGACGGCGCGCTCGACCACGGTGGCGACGAACGCGTTGAGGTGCGCCTTGGCGGGGTCGAAGCGGGGCAGGGCTCGCAACAGCCGCAGGGTCAGCTCCTGCTCGAGGTCGGGGAGTCCTGCGTGGTCAGGCCGGCCCGGCCGATCATCCGGCGGGCCTTGCGGCGGATCAGGTCACGGGCGAAGTCGTCGAGACCGTCGGAGGTGGCCACGGGGGGTCTCCTCCCGGCCGCGGGAGGAGCGGAGGTGGGCCACGAAGACGGGCGCGGGGCGCGGGCCAACGCGGGGCGGAGGCGGTGCGGGTGCCGGGGTCGGCGTCGCCCACAATCGCCTCCGCTATGCGGCCGGCTGAGTGTCGGGATGGGGGATAGAAGTCAGGTGCTTGGTTGGTGTGGATCGAGTCCGCGATTACACAGCGGCCTCGGCCACGAGCAGACGGAACGGCAGGCCGTGCCCGATCTTGAACACCAGGCGGACTGTCGCCGAGTTGGTCGAGTTCGCGGAACAGGTCCGCGACTCGGGCCATCAGCTTGAAGTCACTGGCAGCGAGTTCGGGGCGGAGACAATAGCCCCGCCCCGAACTTGACCTTGCGGACGACACGGGGCGGGTAGTAGTCAGACGGTTCCGCTCACATGGTACGACGATCGAGTTCGGGCTTCTAAGCTTGTGGGAAGCGCCGCAGAGTATACACTTGTACTAATGCTCCTAACAGGCTCTGACAAAACCTACCCGACTACATGATGCCGTCGTTCAGGATGCGGAAGCAGATGACGCTCGCGGCCAGGGTGGTGAAGGCGTCCCGCACGACCCCGAGCCGGTCGTACCGCACCCGCATCCGCCGCAGCCCCT
>DASSAT010000781.1:0-4896 GCA_035699305.1 Fimbriiglobus sp.
TTGCGCCGCAGCCACGGTATTCCCGGTAGACGAGTTGTACACGGCACGGGTCGTGCAGGATTTATCGGAAGTTCGTGGAACTGGTGCCGAGTTTGCTCTATCTACATTCTGTCGTTCGGAAGACGACTCCGCCCTGAAACCGCCGTAGCCCCGATCGGGTCGCTGCGGCGCGTCGAACGGCCTTGGTGCCGTTCCCCGTGAGCGCCGGGCCGCCGGTGTCACCCGCGACCCCCGCTCGCTGCCAGCCCGAAACCCGGACCCCCGGTGGTCCGTCCGAACCGCGACCGCCGCCCGCGCCGGCGGAGGGTGCCTGTTTGCCCCCGGAGACTGTTGCCGATGCCCCGGTTTAGCCCGCAGTGGATGATCGCCCCCGCCGTCGTCTCCCTGATCGCCGCCGCCTGGTTCTTCCGGCCCGAGCCCAGTGCCGTCGGCAGCGACCCAGCCGCCGACCCGGAGGCGAACGCCGTCAGCCGCGAGTTGCAGGTCCGTCAGGACGCAGTCATAGCCCGGATCGAGTACAAGGACGCGCTGATCGACCAGTTGATCGCCGGCCAGACGACCCTGACGGAGGTGACGGGCGAGTTCCTCGCCCTGAACCGGGGCACCCACATCCTGACCATGATCCGGGCCATGTACAGCGGGACCAACGACGAGGAGAAGTCCGCCCGCAACGTGCTCGACTACGTCCGCCAGCGAATGTTGCCGGCCGAGCAGAACGCCCGGGTGTTCAAGCGCCTCAACCGCGAGTTCGCGCAGGCTTACGGGCACCCGCGTGCGTCCGCCGACTGATTCTTGGGCGGGCGAGGCTCCCGCCGAGCCGAGGCACCCCCACCCTAACCCTCCCCCCTCAAGGGGGAGGGAACAAGACTGCTGACCTTTCTCCCGCACCCTCCGCCGGGTTAAACTGCACCCCGTCGCCGCCTCCGGGCGGTTGTGCGACCGTACACCCACAGCACACACGAACGGGGATACCAACGATGGCCGAATCGGCGCGCGAGAGCCGGGAGCTGAAGACCGCCCTGGCCGCCATCCAGAAGGAGTTCGGCGAGGGGGCGATCATGTCCCTGGGCGAGTACGCCGCCCAGGACGTGGAGGGGATTTCGACCGGCTCGCTGGGCCTGGACCTGGCGCTGGGCGGCAAGGGCATCCCCCGCGGCCGGATCACCGAGATCTACGGCAACGAGGCCAGCGGCAAGACGACCATCGCCCTGCACTGCATCGCCAGCGTCCAGAAGGCCGCCGGGGTGGCGGCGTTCATCGACGCCGAGCACGCCCTCGACCCCAGCTGGGCCAAGCGGATCGGCGTGGACCTGGAGTCGCTGCTCGTCAGCCAGCCCAGCTACGGCGAGGAGGCGCTGCGGATCGCCGAGATGCTGATCAAGTCCAACGCCGTGGACCTGATCGTCATCGACTCGGTGGCGGCCCTGGTGCCGAAGAACGAGCTGAACAACGACATCGGCGACCCGTCGGTCGGGATGCAGGCGAGGCTGATGAGCCAGGCGCTGCGGGTGCTCAACCCGACGATCGGTAAGACGCGCACGTCGATCATCTTCATCAACCAGATCCGCCAGAAGATCGGGGTGATGTACGGCAACCCGGAGACGACGACCGGCGGGCTGGCGCTGAAGTTCTACTCCAGCGTGCGGCTGGAGGTGCGCAAGTCCACGATGATCAAGGACGGGGACGACCCGGTCGGCAGCGAGATCAAGGTGAAGGTGGTCAAGAACAAGGTGGCGCCGCCGTTTAGGACCGCCGAGTTCAGCCTGATGCACGACCGCGGCATTGATCTCGAAGAGGACGTGCTCAAGATCGGGGTGGACGAGGAGGTCGTGACCAAGAGCGGCGCGTTCTTCAGCTACAAGGACCAGCGGCTCGGCCAGGGCAAGGACAACGCCAAGACGTTCCTGCGCGAGCACCCGGAGTTGCGGGACGCGATCATCGCCGAGGTGCTGGCGAAGCACTTCGCGGCGCGGGCCGGCCTGCCACCGGCCCCGGAAGAGCCGGAAGAGGAGCCGGAGGAGATCGAGGCTCCGACCCCGCGCCGCCGGGGAAAGGCAGCGGCAGAGTAATCCAAAGAACGAACCACAGAGTCACAGAGGACACCGAGGGAAGAAACACAGAGAGGAAAGCAGGGATCAAGGCAGAAGACGAGTATTCTTCCTTCTTCTGTCTTGAACCCAGTCTGTTGTCTGCTCTGTGTTTCTTCCCTCGGTGTCCTCTGTGACTCTGTGGTTCGTTCTTCTTCTCTGGGCGGGAATACCCGGCCCCGATCGGGGTCAAAATGGCAGAGGCTTCGCCCTACCCGTCTCGGGGTGTCCGGTGCATCGCCAACTCCTTTGGGCCGTCCTTCTGGTGGCCCTCGCGTCCGCGTTTCTCTCCCTCGGCTTCGTGTGGCGGGCCTTTCCGCCGTCGGATGCATCCTCGGTCGCGCTGGCGGTCGGCTGGGTCGGCGGGCCGTTCGTGCTCGCCGCTGTGCTGGCCGTTGTGTTCCGCAGGCGGTCGGCCGTGCTGACCGCCCTGCTGGCCGTCGTGGCGGTGGGCGGTGCGGTCGGCACGGTGCTGTTCGCCCAGGTCGCGGACGCGGTCGTGACGGCCCGCCGGGACGTGGAGCGGGCCGTCCTGCCGGGCGAAGACCCGACCCGTGGCCCCGCGGCCATGCGGAAGACCGGTGCCGACATCGGGTCCGACCTGACCGAACTGTTCGCGGTGACGGTGGGCCTCGTGGTACCGCCCGTGCAGACCGTGGCCGTGGCGCTGGCCGCCGGGATCGGGTTCGCGCTGTCTGCCTGGCTGCGCCACCGTGCCGAGGCCCGCCGGGTGTGGGCGGCCGAGCACACCGACGACCGAGGCTGAGCGACCGTTTCAACAAGGCGAGCGGGGGGCGTCAGCCCCCTGTTGATGTGTTCAACAGGGGGCTGACGCCCCCCGCTCGCCCAAATTCACAGGCAGACCCACTTGCTGGTTGCGGTGGACTCCCCCGGGACCGATCTGATACCCTCCGTGGTCCCCGCGCCGGCACGGAGGCCGCCTTGTCCGCACCCCAGGAATCATCGCGCTCCCGCACATCGTTCCTCGTCGGCGCGGCGACCAACTGGCTGGCGTTCGCGGCCGCGCTGGCCGTCAGCTTCTTCCTCACCCCGTACCTGATCGGCGCGCTCGGCAAGGCTCGCTACGACGTGTGGTGCGTCGTCGAGTCGGTGCTGGCGTACTTCACCCTGCTCGACATGGGCGTGGCCGCCTGCCTCGTCCGCTATGTCGCCCGACACCATGCGTCGGAAGATCGGGACGGCCTGAACCGCATCGCTTCCGCGTGCCTGGCGGTGTTCCTGGCAGCCGGGGCCTTCGCGTTGGCGGTCGGGGTGCCGGTGCTGCTCGCCCTGTCAGAGCGGCTGGAGGCGAAGGCCGGCGGCCCCGGCGACGTGACGCCGTTCATGCTGCTGATGCTGGCGAACCTCGCCGTGACGCTGCCGCTGAGCGTCTTTCCGTCGATCCTCGACGGGCTGGAGCGGTTCGCGGCCAAGAGCGCGGTGCGCGTCGTCTTCCTGCTGCTTCGCACCGCGGGCATCGTCTATGCCATGAATACGATGCCGGGGCTGCTGCCGCTGGCGATCGTCTATACGGTCGTGAACCTGGCCGAGTACGCGGTCATGGCCGGGCTGTGCGTCCGCTTCCTGCCGGGGCTGCGGCTCTCGCGGCGGCTAGTGGACCGGGCGACGCTGCGGCAGGTGCGCGGCTACAGCGCCGATGCGTTCCTGGCGATGCTGGCCGGGCGGGTGACGGTGCAGACCGGGGCGATCGTCGTCGGGCTGTTCCTGCCGGCCGGGCAGGTGACGGCGTTCGTCATCGCGGCCCGTCTGGTCGAGTACGCCAAGACGCTGTTGCGGACGATCACCACGACGCTGACCCCCGGCGTCAGCGCGCTGGAGGCCCGCGGCGACCACGCCGGCATCCGCCGGCTGTTCCTGACCGCGACCCGGTGGGTGCTGTACGTCGTGCTGCCGGTGAACCTGGGGCTGTGGTTCTTCGGCAAGCCGTTCCTGGCCCGGTGGGTCGGGCCGGAGTTCGTGGCTGAGAGCTTCCCGACGGTGGCGGTGCTGGCGCTGACGCTGTCGGTCGGGGTGGCGCAGTCGGTGGCGTCGCGGATTCTCTACGGGCTGGGCCGGCTGCGGCTGTTCGCCCGGCTAGCGCTGGCCGAGGCCGGGGCGAACCTGGCGCTGACGCTGGCGCTGGTCCGACCGCTGGGCGTCGAGGGGGTGGCGTGGGCGGTGGCGGGGCCGAACCTGGTGTTCTGTGCGCTGGTGATCGGGTACGCGGCGCGGCAACTCGGGGCGTCGGCGGGGGAGTATCTGGGGGCGTGGCTGCGACCGGTGCTGGCGAGCGCGGTCCCGGCGGTGGTATGGGTGACGATCGGGGAGCCGGCGGCGGACTGGTATGCGATCGCGTCGGCGATCGCGGCGGGGTTGGCGCCATATGCAGTCGTGATGGGTGCGGTGGAGTTCCGGGGCCGCCTGGCGTTCCGCTGGTACGCCGCTAACCGCCGGCCATTGACACGATCCGTGCCGTGAGCGCGTCCGCCGTCACGCCGCGGATCAGAAACACCTTGTTGCGGCTCGCCGCGCCCGCGATCAACTCGACCTGCGACCGCTTCACGCCGAGCCAGTCCTTCAGAACTTCCACCAGCGCGGCGTTGGCCCGGCCGTCCTCCGGCGGGGCAGTGACGGACACCTTGAGCGCCCCGGCCTGCTCGCCGAGGACCGCGTTCTTGCGCGCCCCCGGCTGCGCCCGGACGGCGAGCGTTGCCCCCTCGGCGTGTGGGTTCACGGTAGCCATTGCTCTGTTGAAATGCTCAGTCGGAGTCGGCTTTTGTAGCTTTTGTAGGGTGGGCCGAGTCTTCGA
>DASSAT010000782.1:0-8154 GCA_035699305.1 Fimbriiglobus sp.
TGGACGTGGCGAAGGAGTTCGGCGCGGCGGTGTGGGTGGTCAGCGAGTACGGCCACTGCGACGTGACCCGGCCGGTGTACCCGAACCGACTGCTGCGGACCGCGGGGCTGTTGACGGTCCGTTCGGGGCCGTTCGGCGAGCAGCTCGACACCTTCGGCAGCCGGGCGTTCGCCGTCTGCGACCACCAACTGGCGCACGTCTACGTTCAAGGCCCGGCCGACGTGCCGCGGGTGCGGGAACTGCTCGGCCCGCTGCCCGGCGTCGGCCGGGTGCTCGCCGGCGCGGAGCGCGCCGAGGTGCAACTCGACCACGAGCGATCCGGCGAGGTGGTCCTACTATCGCAACCCGACTCGTGGTTCGCCTACCCGTTCTGGCTCGACGACGGCCAGGCGCCGGACTACGCGCGGGCGGTGGCGATCCACCACAAGCCGGGGTTCGACCCGTGCGAGCTGTTCTTCGACCCGGCCCTGCGGATGCCGAAGCTGCACGCTGCCCGGCGGGTCATGGAGAAGAAGCTCGGGTTCCGCATGACGATGGACGTGGTCCCGCTGGACGCCGCGATCGTCCGTGGCAGCCATGGACTGCCGGCCGCCGACCCGCTCGACCGAGCGATCCTGATCGGCCACGGGCCGAAGCCGGCCGCGGACCTGCCGATGACCGCTGCGAGGGACTTGGTCCTGGGCGCACTTGGTCTGGAGGGTGGCTAACCGCGGGTGGTTCTGCCTATACTACCCGGACTGCCCTGGTAGCCGCCGCGGGGCAGGTTCGTCGTGACACCCGGCGGCAAGGAGCGCCAGATGCGTCACACCCTTCAGTTGGTCGCCGCGCTCGGGTTGATCGCGGCCATCGGGCCGTCGGCCCTGGCACAGGATCAGGACAAGCCCTCGTCCCAGCCGACGACGTCGGAGCCGGCCACCACGAGCCCGACCCCCGCGGCCCTGCCGGCAACGTACTCGCAGCCGGTCATGCCCGGCCAGATGGTCTCGCCGTACGCCCCGGCCTACTCGGGTACGGCGACCCCGTGCGGGTACGTCATGCCCAGCGCGTACGTCCCGGGGACGGTAATGTTCGGCCCGCAGTACCAGCAGTACCAGCCGCAGGCGAGGTACGGCTCGAACCGGCGGATGATCTCGCGGAACCCGGTGGCGATGCCGTACGACCAGCAGACCGCCATGCCGATCGCGGGGTCAGTCGCCGGCGGGGTCATCACCCAGCCCGGGACGCTGCAACTGAACGGGACGAACACCTACAGCGGCATGACCTACCAGCCGTATCAAACCGGCATGGTGTACCCGAACGGGATGACCTCCCAGCCGGGCACGGTGTACCAGGCCGGCACGATGGGGCCGTACTCCGACCAGCCGGTCATCCTCACCGGGTACTCGAACAGCTCCTTCGACACGGGCATGACGACCACGCAGACCGGCCGGCGCGGGCTGTTCGGCCGTCTGCGGCGGTAGTTGAAAAAGCGATGGCACGCGGATGAACGCGGATCAAAAGATAGGGATGGAAGACAGGATTCCAGGCACTCTCTTGATCCTGTATTCAATCTCTTCTTTCTGATCCGCGTTCATCCGCGCTGAAATCCGCGTCATCCGCGTGCCATCGCTTTTCACCCGATCACTTTTCGCAGTTCCTTGATGTACCGCGGGACCGCGGTCCGCGGGTCCTCCTTCGCCTCGTACTCCAGCGCCACGTAACCGTGGTAGTTGGCGTCCTTGAGGATGCGCACCATCCGCCCCAGGTCGGCCGACTCCCACTTGCCGTTGCGCGACAGCTCGGTCTTCACCTGGCAGACCACGCCGTAGGGGGCGATCTTCGCCACGTCGGCGTAGGGGTCGGCGGTGTGGAAGTTGCCGGTGTCGATGTTCACCCCGAGCGCCGGACTCTTGACCGGCTTGACCAGGGCGAGCAGTTGCTCCGGCGTCGCGGTGATGCCGCCGTGGTTCTCCAGGGCGAGCGTCACCCCCAGCTTCTCCGCGACCTCACAGCACTCCTCCACCGCCGCGACGACCCGCTTCTGGGCCTGGCCGAGGGTGTCGCCCTTGGGCACGTTGCCGGCGAAGATGCGGACCGTCGGCGCCCCGAGCCGGGCGGCGTGCCGGGTCCAGGTCTTGACGTGCTCGACGGCCTTCTTGCGCTTGGCCTCGTCGCGCTGGCAGAAGTCGTTGCCGACCGGCACGCCGGAGATGGCGAGCTTCTTGGCCGCGGCGTGGGCCTTGAGCTTGTCGAGGTAGGCGTCGGTCTCCTCGGCGAAGTAGTACGACGTGAGTTCGACCGCATCCAGGGGCAGGGTGGCCCCCAGGTCGATGAAGTCGAACAGGGTCATGCGCGGCTTCTTGAGGTCGAGCGCCTGGCGGAAGCTGTAGGCAGCGAGGCTGAGCTTGAGCTGCGGCTTGCCGGGCGGCCGCTTCACTGGGTCGATGGCCAAGGCCGGGCCGGCAAGTGCAGCGGCCGACGCGGCGAGGAACTGGCGGCGGGTGGTCACGGGATTGCCCTCGGGGGGTGGCGGGTTAGCGGTCATACCGGTCCCGGTCGTCGTCGTCGTCGTCCCGATACCGGCGGTCGCGGTCCCGGTCGTCGTCGTCGTCCCGGTCATCGTAGCTGTTATACCGGTCCTCGCTGTCCTCGAAGAGCTGGCGGCTGTACCCGGCGATCTTCACCCAGTAGATGATGAAGCAGACCAGCCCGGCGATGCTGAAGATGGCGCCGAGGTACGGGATGGCGCCGAGCAGGTTGAGGACGTTGTAGGTGATCCCCAGGCTGCGGCCGAAGTCCCCGTCGCCCCGGAGTCGGCGGTCGTCGAACTCGTCCCGTAGGGAGTCGGCCAGCCGGGTCACGGTGATGAAGATCCAGACAATGTTGAAGCACGGGATCAGGTTCAGCCAGACCTGGCCCGGCTCCATCTGCCGGTTCCGCGGGCGGCACCGCCGCAGCGCCCGCGACAGGGTCAGGAGGTAGAAGATCTGGATCACCAGCCCGATGGCCACCACGACGGCGACCACGACGGCGAGGATGATCCAGAACTCCGGCGGCGGCCCGGCGCCCGCCCCGCCGGGACCGCCGAACCCCTTCTGCTGGGCAAAGAACATGTCGGCCGCCTTTCGCGTAGGCTCGGGTGGTTCGGAGGTGCGGATTCTAACCGCCCGCGACGCCGAACTCAACTTGCCACCCCGAACAGAACGGGGCGGGCCGAACGGCCCGCCCCGCACGACCAACCTTCCCGGACGGCTCAGCTCTTGGCCAGCAGTTGCCGCAGGACGTATTGCAGGATGCCGCCGTGCCGGTAGTACAACACCTCCTGCGGGGTGTCGATCCGGCAGACCACCTTGAACGCCGTCTCGGTCCCGTCGGCCTTCGCCGCCCGGACGGTCAGCTCCTTGCCGCCGGTGAAGCCGGCCGAAAGGCCGGCCACCAGCCCCTCGATGCCGTACACCTCCTCGCCGGTCAGCCCGAGCGTCACCGCGCTCTCGCCGGCGCGGAACTGGAGCGGAACGACGCCCATGCCGATGAGGTTCGACCGGTGGATGCGCTCGAAGCTCTCCACCAGCACCGCCCGCACCCCGAGCAGCAGCGTCCCCTTGGCCGCCCAGTCCCGGCTCGATCCGGAGCCGTACTCCTTGCCGCCGATGATGACCAGCGGCGTCCCGGCCGCCTGGTACTTCACCGCCGCGTCGAAAATCGACATCGGCTCGCCAGTCGGCAGGTAGCGCGTGTACCCGCCCTCGACCCCGGGGACGAGCTGGTTCTTGAGGCGGACGTTGGCGAACGTGCCGCGGACCATCACCTCATGATTGCCGCGGCGGGAGCCGTAGGAGTTGAAGTCCTTCGACGCGACGCCGCGGTCGATCAGGTACTGGCCGGCCGGTCCGTCTTTCTTGATGCTGCCGGCCGGGCTGATGTGGTCGGTGGTGATGCTGTCGCCCAGCAGCGCCAGCACCCGCGCCCCGAGGATGTCGCCGACCGGCGGCGGGGCGACGTCCATGTCCTGGAAGTACGGCGGGTTGGCGATGTACGTCGAGTCCGGCTCCCACTTGTACAGGTCGCCGGTCGGCACGGCCAGCCCCTTCCAGTTGGCGTCCCCGTCGAACACCTGCCCGTAGATGCGGCGGAACGACTCCTGCTTGATCGACTTGTCGATGACCGCCCGCACCTCGGCCTGGGTCGGCCAGAGGTCGCGGAGGTAGACCGGGTTGCCGGCCTTGTCCGTCCCGACCGGTTCGGTCTCCCAGTCGATGTCCACCTTGCCGGCCAGCGCGTAGGCGACCACCAAGGGCGGGGAGGCGAGGTAGTTGGCCCGCACCTCCGGGTGGATACGGCCCTCGAAGTTGCGGTTGCCGCTAAGCACCGCCGACACCACTAGCCCCTCGTCGTGGACCTCCTTCGAGACCGCGTCCGGCAGCGGCCCGCTGTTGCCGATGCAGGTGGTGCAGCCGTAGCCGACGACGTGGAACCGCAGCTTCTCCAACTCCGGCAGCAGGCCCGAGTCGGAGAGGTAGTCCGTCACCACCTTCGACCCCGGGGCGAGGCTGGTCTTCACCCACGGCTTGGACGTGAGGCCGCGAGCGACCGCCTTCCGGGCCAGCACCCCAGCGGCGACCATGACCGACGGGTTGGACGTGTTGGTGCAGCTGGTGATGGCGGCGATGACCACCGACCCGTCGTGCAGGTCGCCGGGGCCGACCGCCGGCTCGGGGGGGGCCGGCTTCTCGTCGAACGCGGACTGGCCCGGGGTGGGGCCGGCCGCGACCACCGGCAGCGCCGCGGCCGGCTTCGGCTTGGCCGCCCCCTTGAGCTTCGGCAGCACCTCGTGGAAAGCCCGCTTCACGTCCCGCAGCGCCACCCGGTCCTGCGGCCGGCTCGGCCCGGCCAGGCTCGGCTCGACCGTCGCCAGGTCCAACTCCACCACGTCGGTGTACGTCGCCTCCGGTGCGCCGGCGGAGTGGAACAGCCCCTGCTCCTTGCAGTACGCCTCGACCAGCGCCACCTGCTCGTCCGGCCGGCCGGTCTGGCGGAGGTAGCGCAGCGTCTCGGCGTCCACCGGGAAGAAGCCGCAGGTGGCGCCGTACTCCGGGGACATGTTGGCGATCGTCGCCCGGTCGGCCAGGGCCAGCTCGGCCAGCCCGTCGCCGAAGTACTCGACGAACTTGCCGACCACGCCCTTCTTGCGGAGCATCTGGGTGACGGTGAGCACGAGGTCCGTCGCGGTCGTCCCCTCGCGGAGCTTGCCGTGGAGCTTGAAGCCGATCACCTGCGGGATGAGCATCGTCACCGGCTGGCCGAGCATCGCCGCCTCGGCCTCGATGCCGCCGACGCCCCAGCCGAGCACCCCGAGGCTGTTGACCATCGTGGTGTGCGAGTCGGTGCCGACCAGCGTGTCCGGGTACGCGACCCCCTGACCGTCGGTGAACACCACGCGCGCCAGGTACTCGATGTTGACCTGGTGGACGATGCCCGTCTCCGGCGGGACGACCTGGAAGTTGCGGAAGGCGTTCTGCCCCCAGCGGAGGAAGGTGTACCGCTCGCGGTTGCGCTCGTACTCCATCTTGGCGTTGTGGTCGAACGCCAGCGGGTTGCCGTAGTCGTCCACCTGGACGGAGTGGTCGA
The DNA here is from genome assembly GCA_035699305.1 of Fimbriiglobus sp. Taxonomy (GTDB): domain Bacteria; phylum Planctomycetota; class Planctomycetia; order Gemmatales; family Gemmataceae; genus DASSAT01. Next base: position 5,608 of record DASSAT010000782.1, read on the forward strand.
TGACCAACTCGCACGGGACCAGCGGGTTGATGCGGGCCGGGTCGCCGCCGAGCCGCTTGATCCCGTCGCGCATGGCGGCGAGGTCCACGACGCATGGCACCCCGGTGAAGTCCTGGAGCAGCACGCGGGCCGGGGTGAAGCCGATCTCCTTGGCCGGCTCGGCCTTCGGGTCCCACTTCGCCAGCGCCTCGATGTCCGGCTTGTGGACGGACAGCCCGTTCTCGGTGCGGAGCAGGTCTTCCAGCAGCACCTTGAGGGAGAACGGGAGCTTCTTGGCCTGCGGGAAGGCGGTCTCGACGGCGGACAGGCGGAAGAGGGTGTACGTCTTGCCGCCGACGGTCATCGTGGATTTCGCGTTAAAGCTGTTGGCCGACATGCGAGGTGCCCTACGGGATGAAGGTGTACTTCTAAGGGTATTGTGGTCCGCGGCCCGATAGCGGCAACGGAAGAGAACGAACCACAGAGTCACAGAGGACACAGAGAGAAGAAACACAGAGATAGAAACAAGGATCAAGACAGAAGACGGAGTGATCCCCACTCTTCTGTCTTGAACCCGGTCTGTTGTCTGCTCTGTGTTTCTTCTCTCTGTGTCCTCTGTGACTCTGTGGTTCGTTCTCTCTTATTTGTGGCCGCCGAGGTTCTGGAAGTACTCCTTGACCGAGTCCTTGGCGTCGCGGGAGTACCGGCCGCTGTCGATCGCCTTGGGCGCCTCCTGGGCGGCGGTCTGGATGGCGGGGCCGAGTTCGGCGGTGGTCGCCTTCTTGAACGCCGGGCCGCGGGTCGAGCCGCCGTAGGTCTTCTTCCCCTTCGGGTCGAACAGCCCGCGGACCCGCTGCTCCTCGGATGCCGACTTGGCGTCCTTGTTCTCCTTGCGGCGGCCGGTCGCCGGGTTGGTGAACGGGCTCCAGTCGGCGTCGTCCTTGTGCTTCAGTTCGTCACCGCTCTTGTTCCCCTGGCACTGCTTGCACGCCTCCTTCTGCTCCTCCTTGAGCCGTTGCAAGTATTGCTCGGCGTCCTCTAGGTCTTTGAGATCGCCCTCGATGTCCTGCAACGACTGGCCGGCCTTCTCCAGTTCCTTCGCCGCCTCCTCGAAGTCCCCCCGCTTCATCGCGTCGCTGGACTTCTGGAACTTCTCGGCGAGCTGCTGGGCGCACGCGGCACACTCCTTCGACTCCTGCTTCACCTTCTCCAACTCCCGCTCCAACGCCTCGGCGTCCTTCCCCTCCTGCTTGGCCTTGTTAATCATCTCCTGAAGCTGCTGCTCGCGCTGCTTGTTCTTGGCGAGCTGCTTCATCTGGTCCTTCATCTTGTCGAGCTGGCGGGCCAGCTGCTCCTGCTGCTCCTTGTCGAGCTTCTTGTCCTTGATCTTCTTCTTCAGCTCGTCGATCTCGCCCTGGGCCTTCCTCAGGTCGCCCTTGGCCAGGGCGTCGTTGAGCTTCTTGGCCGGGCCTTTCTGGAAGTCCTCGTCCTGGTTGAGCCGGTCGAGTTGCTGGAGTTGCTTCTCCATGCGGGCGAGCCGCTCGAACTTCTCCTCGTTGAACTTCTTGACCTTCTCCTCCATCGAGGTCAACTCGGCCACCTTCTCCTTGAGCTTCTCCGGCGTCTCCCGGTTGGGGTCGAGGTCGAACTTCCGCATCATGGCGTTGAGTTCGTCCTCCAGGTCTTTTAGCTCTTTGGACTTATCCGGTCGGTTGGCTAGCTCGGGCGGCTTGTTCTGCTTGGTGAAGGGGGTCGGGTCCTTCGGCCGTGGCTTGGCCTGGGCCAGCGCCTCGGCCTTCTTCTCGTCGGCCTTGTTGTCGCCCTCGGCCCGGAGCTGGTTGGCGATGGTGTCCGGGAACAGGACCGCCAGGGCGATGCACCCGGCCAGGGCCGGGACGAACGCCGAGTGCCACCGCGGCCGGACCGGGAACTTCTCGCGGACGGCAATCGGGGCGACCTTGGCGGCGGCGTCGGCGAGGACCGCCTGCCCGGCGGGGGTGGCTTGTTCCTGCGGGGACAGACCCAGCGCGGTCGTCACCCGCTCGCGCAGCCCGAACCGGGTGTCCACCTCCAGGGCGGCCGACCGCGGCGACGGCGTCGCCAGCTTCGCCCAGACGAAGGCGAGGACGGTGCCGACGCCGACCAGCCCGCCGACGACGGCCTGCCACAGCCAGCCCGGCGGCGCATGGACGAGCATCGGCTGGGCGATAACCCACGCCAGCCCGAGCAGCAGGGCCGCCGACCAGCACACGGCCAGCCGGTTGACGAGCAGTTGCAGGAATAGCCGTCGGCGGGCCTTGCGGACGGACCGTTCGATCGGGGTCAGGGCGGCGGACATGGCCGGCTCCGGGGATTGGGCGCGGACGTCTACCAGAATGACGACGAACCGGGGCGGCGGTTTCAACCCGAGGGGAATTGTACCATACCCACAACGGGGGATGGAACGCTCCGCGTCGCGGGCTTCCCTGGGACCGCGGCCGTCCCGGCCGCTCTTGTTCCACGGGTCATAGACCTCTGGCGACACCCGAGCGCCCCGACCGGCGTAGCAAGAGCGGCCGGGACGGCCGC